>JAKABK010000007.1 GCA_021796905.1 Actinomycetes bacterium | reverse complement strand
TCGGGGACCCAGCAGCGGTGCGGGTGGTCGCAGTGACCAAGGGTTTCGGTCCCGACGCGCTGGCCGCGGCGGCCGCCGCGGGAGTGCCCGACGTCGGCGAGAACTACGCCCAGGAGCTGCTCGCCAAGGCGACTTCGGCTCCCGCTGCCACCAGATGGCACTTCCTCGGTGCAGCGCAGCGCAACAAGATCCCCCGGCTCGCCCCGGTCGTCCATCTCTGGCAGGCGGTCGACCGGGAGCCGGTCGTACAGCGGCTCGCGACGGTCGCACCAGGAGCGTCGCTGCTGGTGCAGGTCAACTTCACCGGGGACCCGCGCAAGGCCGGCTGCACCCCCAGGGAGGCGCCGGCGCTGGTGGAGTCCGCCCGCTGCCTAGGGCTCGATCTCAGGGGTCTCATGACCGTCGCGCCCGCCGGGGACCCCGAGGGGGCGGAGCGGGTCTTCGCTTCGCTCGCCGGGCTCGGTCGCTCCCTCGAGGTCGAGGAGCTGTCGATGGGCATGACCGACGACTACGTGGCGGCGGTCGCCGCCGGATCGACGATGGTCCGTCTGGGACGGGCCCTGTTCGGCCCGCGACCCGGGCGGGCGCCCGGGCCGAGGTAGGCTCGCTACAACGGAGGTTGGGATGGCAAGCGGTTTCATGCGGAAGACGATGATCTTCCTCGGCCTCGACGACGACGAGCTGGACGACTACGACCCGGTCTACGAACCGGAGGTCGCGGTCGGGTCCTCCCGGCGCTACCAGTCGGAGCCCAGCGAGCCGGTCCCGGTGATGGACCAGCCGAGGGGCATCCGCCCCTTGGCGCGCGAGTCGGTAGGGGACCCGAGCGGACCGGTGAGCGTCCCGCGGCCGAGGCCGGTGGTCGCGATGCCGGGGGCCAAGGTCCATGTCGTCACCCCGGAGCGCTTCGCCGACGCCCAGGACATAGGCGATCACTTCCGTGGCGGCCAGCCGGTGGTCCTCGACCTGCACACCGCCGACGACCCCGGTCTGCGCCGGCGGATGATCGATTTCTGCAGCGGCTTGACCTACGCGCTCTACGGATCGATCGAGAAGATCGCCGATCAGGTGTTCCTGCTCTCGCCGCACAACGTCGAGGTCTCCTCGGAGGAGAAGCGGCGTCTCGGCGAGCAGGCGGCGCTGCGCTCGTGAGGTACTGAGGTGCTCAGCGGGCCGCCGCTGTACGTGATCGGTCAGATCTACGTGCTGATCCTCGTGGTGAGAGCGGTGTTCAGTTTCTTCCCGTACTCCTCGGACTCGCCCGTCAACCCGGTTCGCCGGGTGGTGACCACCCTCACCGAGCCGGTCCTGGCCCCGTTCCGGAAGCTGATCCCCCCGGTGGGAATGTTCGACGTGTCGTTCATCGTCGCGTTCCTGGTGGTGGAGGTCATCGTCCAGACGGTGCTCATCCGGACCTGACGGGCCCGGGGCCGCGACCGCCAGGTGCGGGGCCGCGACCGCCGGGGCCGCGACCTCCGGGTGCGGGCCCGGGCCGCGACCGCCGGGTGCGGGCCTGTCGGTCCCGGGCACGACCCCGCCGGTATCGGGCACGGCCGGCTCCGGCGACCTCGGCGAGGATCCACGAGTCGGGGTCCCGGCCCCACTAGCATCGCCGGTCATGGAAGTCTCGCCGAAGACCTTCCGGGAAGTGGAGTTCCGCGAGAAGCTTCGCGGCTACCACCCCGAGGACGTGGACCAGTTCCTGGAGCAGATGGCGACTGGTGTCGAAGCGCTCCACGAGAAGCTCCGCCAGGCGCTCGAGCGGGCCCAGCGGGCCGAGGCGCTCGCCGCGGAGTCGGGGGGTAGCGACGAGACCCTCCGCCGTACCCTCGTGCTCGCCCAGCGCACCGCCGACCAGGCGGTCCAAGAGGCCCGTGAGCAGGCCTCCCGGATCGTCGGAGCGGCCGAGCAGAAGGCGCAGGCGATGCTCGCCGAGGCCGAGGAGCGGGCCCGCCGGCTGCACAACGAGGCGCTCGCCGACGTGCGCTCCGAGCTGGCGAAGCTCGAGACCACCCGCGCCCACTCCCAGCAGGAGGTGGACCGCTTGGAGCGCTGGGCCGACGAGCAGCGGGCCCATCTGGTCGCCTCGCTGCACGACGCCCTGGGCATGCTCGAGCGTGGTGGTCTCACCAGCCCCCCACCGTCGAGCACCCCGCTCGACGTGCCCCGGGGGCCGGCGTCGCGGCCCGCTTCATCGGCGAGCGCTACCGCCCCGGCGCCCGGCGGGCACTACAGCGCGGTGGAGCCACCCGCCCCCGAAGCCGAGCCGGCTCGGGCAGCGGGGTCGGAGGAGCCTCCCGGGTCGGGGCCGCGACGCGGCCACCCCGGTGATGAGGTGTCGGCCACGCTGCTGCCCCCCCCGCCCGAGCTCGACCGGGACCAGACCGTCGTGCAGGCGCCACCGCCCTCCCCCCGGGCCGACCAGGCGACCGACGTCACCGAGGTTGCCCTGTCCAGCGGTGGTCGGGTCCCGACCGTGGCTCCGCCCCCGACGGGACGGGTCGATCTGGACCTCGCTGCCGAGGGGGAGGTCGACGAGGACGCCATGGACAGCTTCTTCCACGGCGAGGACTACAGCGACGACGACCGGCGTTTCGGCGGCCGTCTCCGGCGCCGGCGCTGATCCCTCGGGGAACCGCTCGGGTCCTACCCGGCCCGCCGGCGCCACCGCCCAGCGCGGGCGGTGGGTCAGCGGCCCCGAGCGGCGGGAGTGACCGCCAGCCAAAGCGTCGAACCGTCGGGTAGCTCGGTCCGACCGGGCGGGCCGTCGCCGGGCTCGTCGCCCTCGGCGACGACCGTCAAGGTCACCTCGGGCGCCAGGGTCTGCTCGGAGACCCAGCCCTTCCACGCCTCCAGGGCCGCGACGGTCGTGTCGGCGGCGCCGAGCCCGAGCGTGATCCGGTCGGTGACCGCCAGGCCGAGATCCCGGCGGCGCTGCTGCACCAGGCGCACCACGTCACGGGCGAGCCCCTCGGCGTCGAGCTCGGCGTCGGTGGCGGTGTCGAGCACCACCAGGCCCTCCGTGCCGGGCAGGCAGCGGGTGGTCGCTGTCGACACCGGCACCAAGTCGAGCGCGAACTCGCCTTCTTCGAGCGTCTCCCCCCCGACCTCAGCCCGCCTGCCGCCGTCGAGCAACCTCCAGTCCCCCCGGCGGGCGGCGGCCGCCACCGCCTGGGTCGCCGACCCGAGCCGGGGGGCGGCCTGCTTGAACACGACGCTCAGCGCTCGTGACGCGTGGGTGTCGAGCTGGTCGGTGAACTCCACCTCCTTGACGTTGACCTCGTCGGCGATCAGCCCGGCGAAGGGGCGCAACGCGTCGGGGTCGGGGACCGCCACGGTGAGGCGCCGGAGGGGTAGGCGGGCCCGACGGCCCGCGGCCTTGCGGATCGAGTGCGCCGCCGAGCACACGTCGCGCACCCGGTCCATGGTCGCGACCAGCTGCGGGTCGGCCGGCAGCTCCGCGGTCGAGGGCCAGTCGGCCAGGTGCACCGAGCGGGCCCCGGTCAGGTCGCGCCATATCTGCTCGGTGAGCATCGGGAGCAGCGGGGCGGCCAGCCGGCACAACACCTCGAGGGTGGTGGCGAGAGTGTCGAAAGCCGCCTCGGTGTCATCCTTTTCCCCGGAGGTGCCCCAGAACCGGTCGCGGCTGCGACGGACGTACCAGTTGGTGAGGGCGTCGAGGAAGCCGCCGATGCGGGCGCACGCCCGCGACAGGTCGTAGGAGTCCATCGCCTCGGTCACCTCCTCGACCAGCGCGGCGGCTTTGGCGAGCACGTAGCGGTCGAGGACCGCGGGACTGTCGGTGCGCCCGAGGCGCGCCCGGCGACCCTCGGCGTTGGCGTAGAGCGTGAAGAAGTACCAGGCGTTCCACAGCGGGAGCAGGGAGGAGCGAACCGCTTCGGTGATGCCCTTCTCGTCGACCGCGGCGTCCCCCCCGCGCAGGATCGGGGAGCTCATCAGGTACCAGCGCATCGCGTCGGCGCCGTGGCGCTCGAACATCTCGTCGGGATCGGGGTAGTTGCGGAGGCGCTTGGAGAGCTTGAGGCCGTCGTCGCCGAGGAGGATCCCGTGCGCCAAACAGGTCGCGAACGCCGGCCGGTCGAACAGGGCGGTCGCGAGGACGTGGAGGGTGTAGAACCACCCCCGGGTCTGGCCGATGTACTCGACGATGAAATCGCCGGGATAGTGGCTCTCGAACCATTCCCGGTTCTCGAAGGGGTAGTGCACCTGGGCGAAGGGCATCGACCCCGACTCGAACCAGCAGTCGAGCACGTCGCTCACCCGGCGCATGGTGGAGCGACCGGTCGGGTCGTCGGGGTTGGGACGGGTCAGCTCGTCGACGTCCGGGCGGTGCAGGTCGCTCGGGCGCACCCCGAAATCGGCCTCCAGCTCGTCGAGGCTCCCGTAGACGTCGACGCGCGGGTAGGCGGGGTCGTCGCTCTTCCACACCGGGATCGGCGATCCCCAGAACCGGTTGCGGGATATCGACCAGTCCCGGGCGCCGGCGAGCCACTTGCCGAAAGCGCCGTCGCGTACGTGCCCCGGCACCCAGGTGATCTTGTCGTTGTTGGCGAGGAGACGCTCCTTCAGGCGCGAGACCGCGACGAACCACGAGCTCACGGCCTTGTAGACGAGAGGGGTGTCGGTGCGCCAGCAGTGCGGGTAGCTGTGCAGGTAGCTGTCGGAGCGGACCAGCCGTCCGGCGTCTCGCAGGGCCCGGATCACCGGCTGGTTGGCCTCGAATACCTGCAAGCCGACCAGGTCGGGGACCTCGGGGGTGAAACGCGTCCGGTCGTCGACCGGACAGACGACGGGGATCCCGGCTGCTGCGCACGCCGCCTGGTCCTCCTCCCCGAAACCCGGTGCCATCTGCACGATCCCGGTGCCGTCCTCGGTGGTGACGAAATCGGCTCCGAGGACGACGAAGGCGTTGGGGGTGGACTCGAAGTACGGGAACAGGGGCCGGAACCGTCGCCCCACCAGCGCGGCGCCTTTCACCCTCGCGAGGTGGGTCCCGCCCTCCAGCTGGGCGGCGTAGGCGGCGGTCCGGGCTGCGCCGAGCACCACCCGGCGGCCGTCGGGGAGCCCGAAGACGTCGTAGTCGATGTCGGTCCCGACGGCGAGAGCCAGGTTGGAGGGGAGCGTCCAAGGGGTGGTCGTCCACGCCCACGCCTCGACGGCGCCGGCGAGCGCCGGGACGTCGGCGGTCGGGTCGGCGTCGAGCTCGAAAGCAACGGTGACCGCCGGGTCCTGGCGGTCGCGGTATGAGTTGTCCTGGCGGGTCTCGAAGTTGGACAGCGGCGTCTCGCACTCCCAGCAGTAGGGCAGCACCCGGTAGCCCTCGTACAGCAGACCCTTTTCGTGGAGCTGCTTGATCGCCCACATGACGCTCTCCATGTAGGAGAGGTCCATCGTCTTGTAGTCGTGGTCGAAGTCGACCCAGCGGGCCTGGCGGGTCACGTACCGGCGCCACTCGTGGGTGTAGCGCAGCACCGACGCCCGGCAGAAGTCGTTGAAGCGCTCGATCCCGTACTCGGTTATCGGGCCGCGGCCCGACACCCCGAGCTGCGCCTCGGCCTCGGTCTCGGCCGGCAGGCCGTGGCAGTCCCACCCGAAGCGGCGCTCGACTCGCTGGCCCCGCATGCTGCGGTACCTCGGTACCACGTCCTTGACGAAGCCGGTGAGCAGGTGCCCGTAGTGCGGCAGGCCGTTGGCGAACGGGGGACCGTCGTAGAACACGAACTCCTCACCGCCGTCGCCCTCCCCCGGTCGCTGCTCGACCGAGGCAGGGAAGGTGCCGTCCTGGTCCCACCATGCCAGGACCCGCGCCTCGATGTCGGGGAACCGGGGGGAGGCGGGCACGTCGGGGTAGGGGGAGGGGCGTTCCGGCATGCCCGGCAGCCTACGGTTCCGTCGGGGCGGTGCCTTCGGGTTGCGGGCCGCCTCCGCCTTCCCCGTCGCCAGGTCCCGGCGTCGACAGGTCCCGGCGTCGACTCGCGGTCCCGCCGGCCGCCCGGGGTGGGCTGCCCCGGCGGGAACACCACGGAGCCCCGGGCTGTTCCAGATGCCAACAAGCAGCGGTCGCCGGCGTGCTAGCTTCCGGCCTCCGCTCCAGTCGAACCAAGGTCAGCACCATGCCAAGAGCCCACAAGACCACTTCAGCGACCAAGCCGACCAAGGCGATCAAGGCGACCAAGGCCGCTCCGGCCGGGGCCGCGACAGTCGAGCCGATCAGCACCGACGAGGCGGCAGGGTCCTCGGCGAACGGGGGGGCCCCGTCGTTCCAGGAGGTCCAGCGCGAGGCACTGCTCGTCGAGCGGGCTAGCTACCTCCGCCAGGCCGAGGAGCTCAAGGCCGAGGCCGACTCGCTCGCCCTCGAGCACGAGCCGGGTGACGTCCAGTTCGACGAGGAGGGTGGCGAGGGGGGCACCTCGAACGTCGACCGTGAGCTCGACCTGCTCCTGTCCGCCCAGGCTCGCGCCGCGATCGAAGAGATCGACCGCGCCCTCGCCAAGATCGAAGCCGGGACCTACGGGACCTGCGAGCACTGCGGCCAGCCGATCGCCGAGGCCCGGCTGGAGGCACTGCCGTACGCGGCGCTCTGCGTCGCCTGCAAGAGCGGGGGGCTCTCCTCCCGGCGCTGACCCGCCGGCGGTGCCAGGTTCGGCCGGCGCCCGGTCCCGCCGGCGCCAGGTCCCGCCGGCGGTGCCAGGTTCGGGCGCTGGCTCGGTGGTCGGGCCCGTCGGCGCCCGCTGAGCTGTCCGTCGCGCCGGCCCCCCGCCTGCTTGACTCCCCGGTAGCCCATGACCAGCCCTTGCCCTGACGACCCGCCGAGCCCGGACCAGCGCTCGAAACCGCGCCGCTGGTCCCGGGGTGCGCTCATCGGGCTGGTCGCTGCGGGAGTGATCCTCGCTGACCAGTTGACCAAGACCTGGGCGCTGCACCACACCTACCCGCCGCGTCACGTCTTCGCGAGCCTGTGGTTGGAGCTGACCTTCAACACCGGAGCGGCGTTCGGACTGGGCAGGGGTGTCACCCCGGTGGTCGAGGCCGGGGTGATCGTGCTCGTGGCCGGGTTGTTGCTCGGGGCCCGACGGGCCGCCCGGCGGGGCAGTCTCTCGGAGGCCCTCGCCATCGGGCTGCTCGTGGGCGGGGCTCTGAGCAACCTCGCCGACCGCTTGGTGCGCCACATCCCCGGCCACCCGGGAGCCGTCGTCGACTGGATCGAGGTGGCCCAGGTGGGTGGGCACCAGTACTGGCCGGTGTTCAACATCGCCGACGCCTCGATCGTCGTCGGTGCGATCCTCCTCGCGTGGAGGCTCGTCGTGCGCTCCGGCCGGGAGCGGGCAGCGACCCCGCCCCGAGCGTCGGTCCCGCGGTCGACGGCCCCGCCGCCGTCGGAGACCGCGGCTGGCTGCGCGCAGCGGCCGGGCGCTCCTCCGGCTCGCTCCGGCACCGACCGCGACCGGCCCTACCCGCCCACCTCGACGGCCGCCCCGGTCGAGTCCCCCCTCCCCGAGTGATGGAAGTCTCGGTGGGCGCCACCCTCGACGGCGAGCGGGTCGACCGTGCGGTTGCACTGCTCTGCGGGCTGCCCCGCGCCGAGGTGTCCTCCCTGGTGGATGCCGGTGCGATCCGTCTGGACGGGAGACCTGTGAGCGCACGGGGACGTCGGGTCCGGGCCGGACAGGCCCTGTCGGTGGACCTGCCCGAGGCGAGCGGGGCCGGTCCGGTCCCAGGTGCCGACCCTTCGGTCGCGCTCAGCGTCGTCTACGAGGACCGGGACCTGATCGTGGTCGACAAGCCCGCCGGGGTGGTCGTCCACCCCGGTGCGGGTAACCACACCGGCACCCTCGTCAACGGGCTGCTCGCCCGCTACCCCGATCTCGCCGGACTGGCGGCGGGTGCCGGGGCGGACCCCGAGCGCCCCGGCATCGTGCACCGTCTGGACAAGGGCACCTCCGGGCTGCTCGTCGTCGCCCGCAGCGCCCGGGCGCGCGACGCCCTGGTCGCGGAGCTCGCGGCCCACCGGGTGGAGCGGCTCTACCTCGCTCTGGTGCTCGGAGCGGTCGCTGCCGACGAGGGGACCATCGACGCGCCGCTCCAGCGCTCCAATCGGGACCCGACCCGCATCACCGTGCAAGCCGGCGGTCGGGAGGCCCGGACCCACTACCGGGTCGAGACCAGGTTCGCTGCGCCCGAGCCGCTCAGCTTGCTCGAGTGCCGGCTCGAGACCGGCCGCACCCACCAGATCCGGGTGCACCTCGCGGCGATCGGCCATCCCGTCGCCGGCGACGGTCGCTACGGCGGGCCCCGGCGCGCCACGGTCGGTGAGCTGCTCGTCGCGGACCGGCCGTGGTTGCACGCCCGCTCCCTCGCCTTCACCCACCCGGTCACCGGTCGGCGCCTGGAGCTTCGCTCGCCGTTGCCGCCCGAGCTCCAGGCGGTGCTCGACGTCCTCTCCTGAGCACCCGGCAGCCGGCGGGATCTGTAGGCTCGGCCGGCCGATGACCGACGACGCCGACCAAGAGGGCCCCACCGACGCTCCGCCCGGTCTACCCCTGAGCCCGAAGCGGGTTCTGCGGATCGTGCTCCCGTCGTTCATCGTCAGCACCGTGCTCGCGGTGGCCGGGGTGGTGCTGTTCGTCAGCGGGTACCGCACGGTCGGGTTGGTCCTGGTGATGGTGGCCGCAATCGGCGGCCTGGTGGTCCGTGGCCGTCTGGTGTACCGGGCCCAGATCGGCAGCCACCGACCCTCCCGCTGACGCCGGCGGCCGACGACCGCGGCGGTCGCCTCCTGGCGCGGGTGGTGCCCCGGGAGCAGGCCCGCCGCCTAGCGCAGGCGCCGCAACGCCCGCTCGGGGTGGGGTTCGGGAACCTGGACGTGGACCCGGATGCCGGCGCAGGTGGCGCGCCCGGGGCTCACCACCACCGGCTCGAGGTCGAGGTGGGTGATCTCGGGGAGGTCCTCGACCGCTCGGCTGACCCGCAGGAGCAGGCCGTCGACGGCGGCCGTCTCCTCCGGGCTCCACGCCGAGCCGTCCGGCCGCATGGTGCCGACGACCTCGGCGCGCAGGTCCGCGGCGTCGAGGTCGGTCAAGGGGAGCATCCGGCTGCCGCGTCGGAGGGCCGGTTCCCCGAACCGACGGCTGCTGCCGAGGGAGAGGAGCGGACCGAAGTCGGGGTCCTGGCTCACCCCGACGACCAGGTCCCAGCCGGGCGGGGCGGACTCCTGTACGAGCAGGGGGCCGGCACCGGCGAGCTCGTGGACCGCCGCGGTCACCGCCCCGGCCTCGGGTAGCCACAGCCGCATGACGTGACGCTCGGGACAGGCGCGTCCCGGGCCGGGGTCCACCTCTACGACCACCGGGTAGCCGAGGGCCTCGGCCGCCTCGACGGCGGCTCGGGCGAGCCGGTCGTGGTCGACCGGTCCTCGGGGGAGGGCGGTCGAGACGAGGAGGTCGATCCCGTAGGCCCGGGCGACGCTCGAGGCTGCTTCCCGGCTGAGCCAGCAGCCGCCGTCCCCGGCCCCGGCCAGCGCCTCGGTGACGGCGCTCCGGGCCGCAGCGGGGTCGACCGCCAGATCGGGGAAGTGCCCCTCGGGCCGGCGTCGCCACTCCGCGTAGTCGGCCATCCTCCCGAGAGCCCTGGCTGCGGCCTCGGGGAAGGCAAACGACGGGACCCGACGCTCCCCCGAGCCGAGCAGGCCGCGGCGGCCGAGGATGCTCGCTACGACCGGTTTGTCCGGGGTGGGTGTCGAAGCGGCCCCGACTGCCGTCGAGACCGCCTCGACCGGCCAGGCGAGCAGCGAGGTGAACAAGGCGATCGCGCAGTCGACCCCGTCGTCGGCGAGCACCACCCGCAGCGCCGCCCCGAGCAGCTCGGGGGGAGCGCCGGCGTTCAGGCCGACGATGTTGCCGGCGGCGGTCGCGTCGGGGACTGTGGCGGCGAGCCGGTCCAGGGTGGGACCCGACAGCGAGGCGGGCTCCAGCAGCGCGGCTCGGCACGCCTCGGCGGCGAGCGCTGCCGGCCCGCCGCTGCTGCCGACTATCGCGACCCTGCGGCCGGGGGGCAGGGGTTGGCTGGCGAGCGACTGTGCGACGTCGGCCAGCTCCTCCAAGGTGGTGGTCCGGATCACCCCGGTCTGTCGGAGGAGCGCGTCGACGGCGGGCTCGGTGCCGTCGGCTCCGCCGACGGGTGGCAGCGCCCCCAACGCCGTCCCGGCGCTCTTCACCATCACGATCGGCTTGTTGCGGGCCACCCGCCGGGCGACCCGGGCGAAGGTCCGGGGGTTGCCGAAGGTCTCGGTGTACATGCAGATCACACCGGTCGCGGCGTCGCCCTCCCAGTGTTGGAGCAGGTCGTTGCCGCTGATGTCGGCCTTGTTGCCGGTGGACACGAAGCACGAGACGCCGATGTCCCGCCGGCGCAGCTCGTCGAGCACCACCACCCCGAGCGCCCCGGACTGGGCTACGAAGCCGACGTTGCCGGGTCTTGGGAGAGGGCCGAACGCGCCGGCCAGGCTCACCTGCGGGTCGGTGTTGACCAACCCCATCGAGTTGGGACCGACGAGCCGCATGCCGTTGCGACGGGCTTCGCCGACCAGACGACGCTCCTCGACGCGTCCCTCCTCGTCGCGGTCGGCGAACCCGGAGGAGACCACGACGAGGCCACCCACGTGCTTGCGGATGCACTGATCGAGGACGTCGGGCACCTCGCTGGCAGGGACCACCACGATCGCCAGGTCGACCTGGTCGGGGATGTCGGCGACGCTCGGATGGGCGCGGATGCTGCACACGTGGGTCGCCTCGCG
Source organism: Actinomycetes bacterium (assembly GCA_021796905.1). GTDB lineage: Bacteria > Actinomycetota > Acidimicrobiia > Acidimicrobiales > Palsa-688 > JAKAQB01. The sequence continues at coordinate 7,274 of JAKABK010000007.1, read as the reverse complement.
GTTGACCGGGAACACCGGGCCGTTGAACCCGCCGTCGAGGACGCTTCGCAACAGCTGGTGGCCGAGGGTGTCGGTCCTCCGGCTCGCCCCGACCACGGCGATCGAGCGGGGGGCCAGGAGCCGGCGCACCGAGCGAGCGGTCGCCTCCCGCTCCCGCTCTTGTGCCAGCGCTCGTGACGTCTCGGTCGGGGTGATCGGGAAGGCGACCCTGACGACCCCGTCGGCGAAGACCCGTTGGTCGTCGAAGCCGGCCTCGTGGAACACCCGCAGCATCCGGGCGTTCTCCGGCAGGGTGTCCGCGACGAAGCGGGTGATGCCGGCCGCCGCCGCGTACACGGCGAGCTGTTCGAGCAGGACCGTGCCGAGCCCCCGCCCCTGCTGGGCGTCGTCAACCAAGAAGGCGACCTCCGCCTCGTCCCCGGAGCCCGAGCGCGACGGGAGCCGTTCGTAGCGACCGACCGCGACGATGTCCTCGCCGAGGACGGCCACGAGCGCCGAACGGTCGACGTAGTCGACGTTGACGAAGCGCTCCAGCAGCTCGGTGGACAGGCTGACCAGGGGACCGAAGAAGCGGAAGTAGATCGTCTGTTGGGAGAGGCGCCCGTGCAGCGCCTGGATGGCGGTGGCGTCACTCGGTCTGATCGGACGGAGGTGGACCGTGCCCCCGTCGCGCAGTACCACATCGGACTCCCATCCCGACGGGTAACCGGCAGGCAATGGGTCGCTCCCGGTCACGGTGGCAGGCGGAACGCCACCTGCTCCGAGCTCGGCACCCATCCTCAGCCTACTGGTGCCACCAGCGCCGGCGCCGTCGCCCCGGTCTCCTCGCCGACGTCCGAGCCCTGCGCCTGGCTGTCGCCGGAGGTGGCGGCAGACGACCCGCCGGTGGCCTGCAGGACCATGTCGGCGAGGGTGAAGGAGTCGAGGTGGCTGCGCATGTGGTTACCCACCTCCGCCCACACCGACAGCAGCACGCACTGTCCCTCGTGGTCGCACGCCCCGTTCTGGTGCGGCTCCCCGAAGTCCCCGGCGACGATCGGCCCGTCGACCGCGCTCACGATCTCCCCCAGGGTGATCCCCGCCGCCGGGCGGGCGAGGACGTAGCCCCCGCCGACGCCCCGCTTGGAGCGCACCAGGCCCGCCCCTTTCAGGGCGAGGAGGATCTGCTCGAGGTATGGCTGGGGCAGCCCGGTCCTCTCGGCGATGTCCCTCACCGACGTGGGCTGCTGGGCGCCGGCGTGGAGGGCCAGTGACAGCAGCGCCCGACTGGCGTAATCGCCCCGAGTCGACACCTTCACACCGCCATGGTACGCCGAGGGCCGCCGGCGGCCACCCCGCCCCGGCCGCCTCGTGCCCCCGGGCCGTGCCCGACGCCGCCCGGTAGGGTCTCTACGGTGGCGTCCGTGCCCTCGCCGACCCTCCCCGCCTACGACGGGGCCTGCTTGTCGTCGCTGGTCCCGGCGTTGCTCGCCGGAGCGGGAACCCGTCCCGACTGGGTCCCGGCACCCGCGGCCGACGCCCGACAGGTGGTCCTGTTGGTGCTCGACGGCCTCGGATGGCAACAGCTCGAGGGTCGCTGGGAGCTGGTCCCGACGTTGGCGTCGATGACCGGCGGTCCGATCACCTCGGTCGCGCCGACCACCACGGCCACCGCCCTCACCTCCATAGCAGCCGGCGTCGCGCCCGCGCTCCACGGGGTGGTCGGCTACCGGGTGCGCGTCGACGGCGGCCCGGTCGGGGAGGAGGTGCTCAACGTGCTGCGTTGGACGACCCCGAGCGGCGACGCCCGCCAGAGGGTCCCGCCGGCGACCTTCAGTGCGGCCGTCCCCTTCGCTGGCCGGGCGGTGCCGGTGGTCAGCAGCTCCGCGTTCCGGGGTAGCGGTTTCAGCGAGTCACATTTGCGTGGTGGCGTGGACCGCTCCTGGCACGCGCCGTCGGGGATGGCGGTGGAGGTGGGTGCGGCCCTGGCGGCGGGGGAGCGGTTCGTCTACGCCTACTACGACGCCGTCGACAAGGTCGCCCACGCCGCCGGGCTCGGGGCCCACTACGAAGCGGAGCTGCGCTGGACCGACCGGCTCGTGGCGGAGCTGCTGGGGGCGCTCCCCTCCGGCGCTGCCCTGGCGGTCACCGCCGACCACGGCCAGGTCGAGGTCGGGAGCCGGGCACGGCCGATCGACCGGGACCTGCTCGAAGGGGTCCGGATGCTCTCCGGTGAGGCGCGCTTCAGATGGTTCCACGCCCGGCCCGGCGCCGAGGCCGAGGTCCGCGACGCTCTCGTCGCCCGCTACGGCGACCAGGCCTGGGTGCGCACCGTCGACGAGCTCGACGCCGAGGGGTGGTACGGCGGGCCCCTCGGTCCGGTCGCTCGGGCCCGGCTCGGTGACGTGGCACTCGTGCCGTGGGAACCGGTCGGCTATCTCGACCCCGACGACCGCAAGGAGGTCGCCCTGGTGTGCCGCCACGGTTCGCTCACCCCCGACGAGGTCCTGGTGCCCCTGCTCGTCGCGGCCGGCTGACCCTGGGGCCCGCTGACCCTGGGGCCCGCTGACCCTGGGGCCCGCTGACCCTGGGGCCCGCTGACCCTGGTACGGCATCCTTCATGTCGTGTCGGAGTGGGCCGGCGTCGGCGAGCGCCGCTCCAGCGGGCAGACTGGAGGCATGTCTGTTCCCCAACATCCTCCTTCAGAGCTGGTGGTCCTCCAGGCGCCGGGCGGCGACAGGGACGGCGACGCTCCAGGAGCCGAGACCGTCGAGCAGCCGGCCAAGGTCATGAGGATCGGATCGATGATCAAGCAGTTGCTCGAGGAGGTCCGTCAGGCCCCTCTCGACGAGGCGAGCCGTACCCGGATGCGGGAGGTCTACGACACCTCGATCGCGGAGCTGGCGAGCGGGCTGTCGCCCGACCTGCGAGAGGAGCTCGAGCGGGTCACCCTCCCCTTCGGGGCGGGTGAGGTGCCGAGCGAGGGCGAGCTCCGTGTCGCCCAGGCCCAGCTCGTCGGCTGGCTGGAAGGCCTCTTCCACGGTATCCAGGCCACCCTGTTCGCCCAGCAGATGGCGGCACGCTCCCAGCTCGAGGAGATGCGCCGCCGTGGTCTCCCCCCCGGCGAGGAGCGACCCTCGGCTCCCGGGACCTACCTGTAGCGTCCGGCGGGCCGGGCGCCGGACCAGGGTGTCGGCCGGGCGTCTCCTGCTCGGGCCGGGGACGGCGGGCCGGGGACGGCGTACCGGCGCCCCGCCGGGCCTGGAGCCGCCGGGCCTAGAGCCGCCAGACCAGCACGAAGTAGCACGCCGAGGCGGCTATCACGCAGGCGTGCCAGACCTCGTGGTAGCCGAAGACCGCCGGCGCCGGGTCGGGCCGGCGGGATGCCAGCACGATCGCGCCGGAGGTGTAGAGCGCCCCGGTGGCCGCGAGCAGCGCGAGATCGACCGGGCCGAGGACCCGCAGCGCGTCGGGCAGGGTGAGAGCGGCCAGCCAGCTGGTGAGCAGGTACAGCACCCCTCCGGCGACGGCGCTACGCGACGAGCCTCGTAGTTGGAGGGCAGCGCCGCTGAGCGCGCCGGCGAGGACCGCGGCCATGACCGAGTCGCCGAGCGTGCCGGGGGCGACGCGGCGGTAGAAGGGCACCGAGGCGACGGCGATGAAGAGGTAGATGGTCACCCGGTCGGCGCGCTGCCAGCGTCGCCGCCGGTCGACGGGGAGGTCCCGGCAGTGGTAGCTGGCGCTGACCGCGAACAACGCCACCAGGGCGGCCGCGTACCCGACCACGGCGGCATCCGGGCGGTGCACCACGAGGGCCGTCCCGGCTGGAACGGCCGTCACCGCGGCCCACTGGTGGGTCCGACCGCGCCAGACCGGGGCGAGGGCGCTACCGCTCGGCCGCTGCAGGTGCCGGGAGGCCGGCCCGGGATCGGGGGAGGCGGACGGCAACCGGTCGATCCTAGCGAGCTGGTACGGGACCAACGGTCGCTGCCGGCGCCGGGCACCGCCACCACCCGCCGGCCCGGCTCGGGGGCGGCGCCGTCGGGCGGGCCGGTACCTGCGGGGCGGCCGGGGCAGGGTGGTACCTGCCGGGCGGCCGGCACCTGCCGGCGCCTACGCCGGTTGCGGGACCCGCCCGTAGAGGGTGGTGCGCTGCTCGACCGGCCGGCCGAGCGGTCCGACTATCCGTCGGAAGTCGTCGGGGGTCATGAGCTGGCCGTGGGTCGCGCCCGCGGCCCGGGAGATGTTCTCGTCCATGAGGGTCCCGCCGAGGTCGTTGCAGCCGGCCGCGAGCAGCTGGGGGATGGCGTCGGGGCCGAGCTTCACCCACGAGGCCTGCACGTTGGGGATCGCGCCGGCGTAGGCGATCCGCCCGACTGCGTGCACGAGCAGCGCCTCCCGGAAGGTCGGGCCGCGCCGGGCCCGGCGCTGCAGGTAGATCGGGGTGGCCATGTGCACGAACGGAAGCGGCACCAGCTCGGTGAACCCCCCGGTCTCGCGCTGCAGTTCCCGGGTGCGCAGCAGGTGGCGTGCCCAGTGGACCGGTCGCTCGACGGCGCCGAACATGATCGTGACATTCGAGCGCAACCCGACCCGATGAGCGGTGCGGTGCGCCTCGAGCCACTCCTCGGTGCTGATCTTGTCGGGGCAGAGCACGGCGCGGATCTCGTCGTCGAGTATCTCCGCGGCGGTGCCCGGCAGCGTCTTCAAGCCGGCGTCCATCAGCCGGCGCAGGTAGGACTCGAGCGGCTCGCCGAGGCGGCGGGCGCCCTCGGTCACCTCGAGCGCGGTGAAACCGTGGATGTGGATCGACGGTGACGCCGCCCGGACCGCCCGGATCACCTCCAGGTAGTAGTTCCCGTCGAAGCGGGGATGGATGCCGCCTTGCAGGCACACCTCGGTCGCTCCCCGGGCCTCGGCTTCGGCGACGCGGGCGCTGATCTCCTCCACCCCGAGCAGGTACGGCTCGCCGCGCAGGTTGAGCGACAACGGACCTTTCGAGAACGCGCAGAAGCGGCACTTGAAGGTGCAGACGTTGGTGTAGTTGATGTTGCGGTTGACCACGAAGGTGACCGCCTCGCCGACCTCCCGCCGGCGGATCTCGTCGGCCACCTCGGCCACCGCCCGCACCTCCGGTCCGCGGGCCGAGAACAAGGTGACCAGCTCCGCCTCGCCGGTCTCCTGGCCGGCTACGACCCCGGCGAGGACCTCGGCGACGGCGCTGCCGGCGGCGGCGAGCGGCCCGGGGGAGGGGAGGTCTTTGCCCACCAGCAACGGCGGCGGGGCGTCCCCCCCCGAGCACCACGCCTCGGGGTCCCGTCCGAGGCTCTCGGCGTCGGAGTGGTCGAGGACCGCGAAGCGCATCGCGGGGTCGAGCCAGCGCTCGGGGTCGGCGGCGAGCTCGGGGTAGATCGTGAGGCGGGGGGCAAGCGTGCGGCCCCGGGCCTCGGTCGCGGCCCGCAGCGCGTCGATCGCCGGCCAGGGTCGCTCGGGGTTGACGTGGTCGGGGGTGAGCGGGGAAACGCCTCCCCAGTCGTCGATCCCGGCGTCCTGGAGGCGTCCGAAGTCGTCGGTGAGGTTCGGTGGGGCCTGGAGGTGGATCGAGGGCGGCAGCACCAGTCGGGCGGCGGCGACGCTTCGCAGGTAGTCGTCGGGGTCGGGCGGGGGGACGGAGCGCATCGCGGTGCCCGGCTTGGGCAGGAAGTTCTGGACGATCACCTCCTGCACGTGGCCGTGGCGGCGATGCGAGGCCGCGATCGCGTCCAGGGCGTCGAGACGGTCGGCGAAGCTCTCCCCGATGCCTACGAGGATCCCGGTGGTGAAGGGGATGGACAGCTCCCCGGCGGCCTCCAGGGTGGCGATCCGGCGGGAAGGGGTCTTGTCCGGCGAGCCGCGGTGGGCGGGGAGGTCGGCGACGAGGGTCTCGATCATCATCCCCTGCGAAGCGGTGACCGGGCGCAGCGCGGCCAGCTCGTCGCGGTGCAGGGCGCCGGCGTTGGCGTGGGGCAGGAGGCCGGTCTCGTCGCGCACTGCTCCGGCGGCGGCGACCAGGTACTCGATCGTCGAGGCGTAACCGTGGGCGGACAACCAGTCCCTCGCCGCCGGGTAGCGCTCCTCGGGCCGCTCCCCGAGGGTGAATAGCACCTCGTGGCAGCCGGCGGCCGCTCCCCGCCGGGCGATCGAGAGCACCTCGTCGAGCTCCAGGTAGGCGGCGGCGACCCGGGCCGGGGCCTTCGCGAAGGTGCAGTACCCGCAACGGTCGCGGCAGAGCTCGCTCAACGGTACGAACACCTTGGGTGAGAAGGTGCTGCGGTTACCGAAGGCGGCGTCGCGTACCGCCCGGGCGGCGGCGAGCAGGTCGTCGAGGGGGGCGGTGGCGAGATCGTGGCGGGAGAAGTCGGCGTCCATCGCCAGCGACGCTACCGGAGTGGTTGCTGCTGGCCGGTCAGCACCTGTAGCTGCTCAGCCTCACCGGCACCCAGGCGGCGGCGATCGACAGTCCGAGCACGACCAGGATGCAGCCGAGGCCGACCAGCGGGCCGTTGGTGCGGTAGCCGGTCACGACAGCGACCCCGGCGACGAAGAGCACCCAGGCGGCGGCCAGGCTGAGCGCCCAGCGCCGCTCCCGGGGCCGGCGCCCGCCGACACCGAGCTCGACGGCGAGGGCCGGGTCGCCCTCGGCGAGGGCCCGGCCGAGCTGCTCGAGCACCTCACGGTCCTGGCGGGAGAGCTCCATACCGGTTCCTGGTTCGGTCCTGCTCCTGGCTGACCGGCCCAGGCTAGCGCCGGGGGTCGACTGTGACGACCGCAGCGGCGACGACCGCGGGTTCCGGGTCGCCGGCTCCCCGGGGCGCCCCGGGGAGCCGGCGGCGGTTCACCCCTCGAGGGAGCGGGGCGACCTGGTCGGCCCGACCCCCCCGACCGCCGACGGCGTCCCGGGACCGCTGACCGCCGGCGAGCCCACGGTGTCGGCGGGAGCGCCAGGTCCGTCGCTCGGGGTGGCTGCTGCAGGGTCGCCGGTGGCGTCGGCCGCCTCGGCGGGTGCCTGGTAGAAGTACTGCTTGCCGATCAGGGCCGACGCGATCGCGGCGACACCGCAACCGGCGACGGCGAAGTCGAGAGCCTCGTTGAGCCCGTTCTTGAACGGGGTGGCGATCAGGCTCGGGAAGAACGACCTCCCGGTCAGGTACGACGCCTGGGAGTGGCTGAGACGGCCGAGGACGCCGCTCGGGCCGAGCAGCTCCTTGATCGGGTCGTAGCCCAAGAAGGCCCCGAAGACCGACGAGGTCGGGGG
>JAKABK010000301.1 GCA_021796905.1 Actinomycetes bacterium | reverse complement strand
CGTCGTCGGTGAAACCCGCCGAGGCGAGCACGCTCACCCCCCCGATCCCGTCCCGACCGGTCGCCGAGCCGAGCAGGACCGCCAGGTTGCCGACACCGCTGGCCGCTCCGAGCACCAGGCGATCCCTGGGCAGGAGACCGACGCAGGCGACGTTGACCAGCGGGTTGCCGGTGTAGGTCTCGTCGAAGACCACCTCGCCCCCGACGGTCGGCACGCCGACGGCGTTGCCGTAGCCGGCGATCCCCGACACCACCCCCGAAGCGACCCATCGGGAGCGCTCGTCGTCGAGCGGCCCGAAGCGCAGTGAGTCCATCAACGCGATCGGGCGGGCGCCCATGGTGAAGATGTCCCGGAGGATCCCGCCGACCCCGGTCGCCGCGCCCTGGTAGGGCTCGATCGCGGAGGGGTGGTTGTGGCTCTCGATGCGCAACGCGACCGCTAGGCCCCCGCCGGCGTCGACGACCCCGGCGTTCTCTCCCGGGCCGACGAGCACCCCGGGTCCCTCGGTCGGCAACCGGCGCAGATGGACCCTGGAGCTCTTGTAGGAGCAGTGCTCGCTCCACATGACCGCGTAGAGTGCCAGCTCGAGGTGGTTGGGGGCCCGCCCGAGGAGCGCCTCGATGGCGGCGGCCTCGTCGTCGGTGAGCCCGAGGGCCCGGTGTAGGGAGGCGTCGGCGGTCACGTCGCCACCGGCAGGCGGGCCCCGGCCGACACCAGCAGGGCGGCGAGCAGGACCAGGCCGTCGGTGGAGCCGAGCAGCGGGTCGCTGGCCCGCTCGGGGTGGGGCATGAGGCCGACGACGTTGCCGGCGGGGTTGGCGATCCCGGCGATCGAGCCGGTCGAGCCGTTGGGGTTCTCGGTGTAGCGCAGCACGACCCGGTCGCCGTCGACCAGTTCGGCGAGGGTGGCGTCGTCGCAGGTGTAGTTCCCCTCGAAGTGGTTGATCGGGATCCGCAGGCGGCTCCCGGGGGCGACGCCGCGGGTGAGCACGCTGCGGTCGGTCACCACCTCGAGCTCGGTCGGGGCGCAGATGAACGCGAGGCCCCGGTTCTTCTGCAGCGCACCGGGGAGCAGGTGGGACTCGGTGAGGACCTGGAACCCGTTGCAGATCCCGACCACCGGCCCGCCCTCGCGGGCGAAGGCCTCGACGGCGGTCATCACCGGCGAGAACCGGGCGATCGCCCCGGGGCGCAGGTAGTCGCCGTGGGCGAAACCTCCCGGCAGGACCAGCGCGTCGACGCCGGCCAGGTGGTGGTCGCCGTGCCAGACGATCCGCGCCTCCCCGCCCGCCCGGACGACGGCTTCGACCACGTCGTGCTCGCAGTTGGTGCCCGGGAAGAGCACCACCCCGACCGTGACGCTCACGCCGGGCGGTCCCCGACGCCCGGCAGCGGCTCGCCGATGCCCACCACCGTCTCGCCGATGCTCACCACCGCGTCCTCGATGACCGGGTTGGTGAGGAAGCGCCGGCACAGCTCCTCGACGCGCGCCAGTGCGGCTCCGGGGTCGTCGGCTTCGACCTCCAGGCGGATCGCCTTGCCGGTGCGGACACCGCTCACGTCCGGGAAGCCGAGCGCCGGGAGGGACCGCTCGATGGTCGCACCGGCCGGGTCGGCGATCCCGGGGCGCAGACGGACCTCGACGAGAGCCGCGAAACGGCTCACCCCGGGGTCCCGGTGCCGGCGCCGGCCACCCCCGGCCAGTCGGCGAAGGAGCGGGCGGTGATCATCTCGTAGGCAGCCACGTAACGCTCCCTGGTGGCGGCGACCACCTCGGCGGGCAGCGGAGGCGGCGGCGGGGTCTTGTCCCAACCGGTCGCCTCCAACCAGTCCCGCAGGGGCTGCTTGTCGAACGCCGGCGGCACCCGCCCCGGCTCGCAACCCGCGGCCGGCCAGAAACGCGACGAGTCGGGGGTGAGCAGCTCGTCGCAGACGGCCAGCTCGCCGTCGATCACCCCCAGCTCGAACTTGGTGTCGGCGACGACGATCCCCCGCTGCGCGGCCAGCTGCGCGCCCTGCCGGTAGAGCTCCGAGCTGAGCTCGCGGGCCGCGACCGCCCGGTCCCGGCCGACCAGCTCGACCATCTCGGCGAAGGAGATGTTGACGTCGTGACCGCTGGTCGCCTTGGTCGCCGGCGTGAAGATCGGCGACGGGAGCCGTTCGGCCCGGCGCAGACCGGGAGGGAGGCGCTCAGCGTTGACCGTCCCCGACGCCTCGTACTCGGCCCATGCCGAGCCGGCCAGGTAGCCCCTCACGACGCACTCGACGGGCAGCATCTCGGCTCGCCGGACGAGCATGCAGCGGCCGGTGAGGTCGCCGGCCCCCCCCGGGGGCCGCCACCCGGCTGGCGGGGCGAGACCGATCAGGTGGTGGGGGGCGACCCCGGCGAGCTGGCCGAAGAAGAACGCGCTGAACGCGGTGAGGACCCGGCCCTTGTCGGGGATCGGCTCTGCCATCACCACGTCGAAGGCCGAGACCCGGTCGGAGGTGACCATCAAGAGGGTGTCGTCGTCGACGGCGTAGATGTCGCGGACCTTGCCCGAGGCGTCCGCCCCGACAGCGCCGGCGGGTCGGGTCACGGGCGGCGCCATGCGGTCATCCCCACCGAGCCTAGCGGCCGGCCGGGGGACGGTCCCTCCCCCGGGACCGGCCCCCGGGGCGGGGAGCCGGCTGAGGTGGGCACGCGCCACGCCCCGCCGGCTCCCCGGTCCTGTCATCCCCGCGGCCCGATGTCCCTGCGGTACACGCACCCGGGCCAGGCGACGGTCCCGGCCCCGGCGTAGGCGCGCTCCCGGGCGGTGCCGAGCGTCGGAGCGGTGCCGGTCACGCCGAGCACCCGCCCGCCGGCGGTGACGAGCCCGCCGGCGTCGGAGCCGACACCGGCTGCGAGCACCTCCACCCCCTCCAGGGTCCCGGCCGCGGCCAGCCGGACCGGGTCGAGCCGGTCACCGGTGCGGGGCGACCCTGGGTAGCCGCCGGCGGCGAGCACCACGTGCAGCGCAGCACCGTCGGCGGTGCGCGGCGGGTCGGCCGACCCGAGGTCCCCTCGCGCCGCGGCGGCCAGCAGGAGCCCGAGGTCACCGTCGAGACGGGGGAGCACCACCTGGGTCTCGGGGTCGCCGAAGCGGACGTTGAACTCGATCACCTTCGCTCCGCTGCCGGTGAGCATCACGCCGGCGTAGAGCACCCCGCGGTAGTCGATCCCCCGGTCGCGGAGAGCCTCGACGGTCGGCGTGACGCAACGGGCCATCACCTCCGAGACGACCGCTTCGTCGGCTCCCGGCACCGGGGAGTAGGCGCCCATGCCACCGGTGTTGGGCCCGGTGTCGCGCTCACCGACGCGTTTGTGGTCGCGTGCCGGGGCGAGGGGCACCGCCCGGCGACCGTCGCAGACGGCCATCACCGAAAGCTCGACGCCGGCGAGCCCCTCTTCGATCACCACCCGACGT
>JAKABK010000300.1 GCA_021796905.1 Actinomycetes bacterium | reverse complement strand
CGTCGGGTAGATGCCCCGCACCGCGTCGGGACCGCCGGTCGCGGAGTCCTCGTCGGCGGCCTGCCACAAGGCTCGCACCGCGAGCTCGATCGTCGCCTCCCGGTCCATGTCGGGCCTCCAGGAGAGCTTGATGGTGGTCCGGGCGTCCCGGCCGCCGGAGCCGTCGGCGTGGAAGTCGGTCTCCTCGTAGCGCCCACCAGTCGGGTCGTAGGTGTAGATGCGCCCCACCCCCCGCCTGAGGTCGAAACCGGCGAAGAGGGGTACCACCACGAAGCCCTGCATGGCCATCCCGAGGTGCGCCCGGACCATCTGGGACAGCTGGTTGGCCTTGCCCTCCAGGCTCAACGCCTGGCCCTCGACCTTCTCGTAGTGCTCGAGCTGCAGCTGGAAGAGCCGGACCATCTCCATCGCCGGTCCGGCCGACCCGGCGATCGCGATGCCGCTGTGACGGTCGGCGGGGTGGACCTTCTCCATCGCCCGGTGGGCGATCGACGAGCCGGCCGTAGCCCGACGGTCCCCGGCCATCACCACACCGTCGCGGTAGCGCACCGCGACGATCGTCGTGCCGTGACGGTCAACGAAAGGCAGCTGGCCCGGCCCGGAGGTCGCCGAGGTGGCGAACCCCCCCGCGACCGGAGCGAACGGGTCGAGGCCGCAGCGGGACAGCACGGCGGTGAGGTCGGGCCCGGGCCCGTCCTCCGGGCGGAACATCGGAAGGCTCATAGCGGCCCGCACCCTACCTGCCAGGGGCCGGCGGGGCGCGCCCGCCCGGGTCGGGACCCGGGTCGGCCCAGGGGCCTGTCGGGCGGTGGCTACTGGCCGCCTTTCTGGACGTAGCTGCGGACGAACTCCTCGGCGTTCTCCTCGAGGACCTCGTCGATCTCGTCGAGCAGGTCGTCGAGCTCGGCCTTCAGCTCGTCACCGCGCTTGCTCGACGCCGGTACCTCCTCGACGGTCTCCCCGTCGCTGCGGGAAGGTGCCTGCCGCTTGATCTGCTCTCGCTCTGCCATGAATGCTTCTCCTCAGGAGCCCAACCGCTCCAGCAGCTCAGCGGGGCTGGAGACACTGTTGAGCAGTTGATCGACATGGGCCTTGGTGCCTCTGAGCGGTTCCATCATCGGGACCCGTCGGAGCGGGTCGACCCCGACGTCGAAGACCATCGAGTCCCAGTTGGCGGCGGCCACCGACGACGCCCAGCGCTTGAGGCACTGGCCCCGGAAGTACGCCCTGGTGGTGTCGGGCGGTTCGCTCACCGCCCGCTCGACCTCCGCATCGGTCACGAGCCGTCTGAGCCCGAGCCGTGAGTACAGCGAACGCTCGGGTCGCACGTCGTGGTACTGCAGGTCCATCAGCGCGAGCTTGGGGTCGTCCCAGCTCAGCTCGTGACGTCGACGGTAGCCGTCGACCACCCGGTACTTGGCCACCCAGTCGAGGCGATCGGCGAGCGACATCGGGTCGGACTCGAGGCCGGCGAGGACCTCCTCCCAGACGGCCAGGATCTCCGCCCCCGCCTCGGGGCCCCCGACCGACTCGGTGCCGATGTCCTGCGCGTACTTGCGGGCCAGGTCCAGCTGTTCCCACTGCATCTCGAGAGCGGTCATCGACCCTCCGTCGGCCAGGGCCAGCGGCTCGCGGAGCCCGAGGTCGTAGGACACCCGGCGCATCGCGGCGACCGGTGCCTGCAGGGTCAGGTCCCGGGCACCGGAGCGCGCGTACCAGTCGTCCTCGATCATCGACAACACCAGCGCGGTGGTCCCGACCTTCAAGAACGTTGCGGTCTCCGACAGGTTGGCGTCACCGGTGATCACGTGCAGACGCCGGTACTTCTGGGCGTTGCAGTGCGGTTCGTCGCGGGTGTTGACGATCGGGCGCTTGAGGGTCGTCTCGAGGCCGACCTCCTCCTCGAAGAAGTCGGCTCGCTGGGTGAGCTGGAAGCTCGGTCCCCCGCCGGCGGCGGTGCCGACCGCTTCGCAACCGACCTTCCCCGAGCCGGTGTAGACCTGGCGTGAGACGAAGTGCGGCATCACGTGGGCCACCACCCGCCCGAAGGGCGCCGAGCGGTCCATCAGGTAGTTCTCGTGGGTGCCGTAGGAGTTGCCCTTGCCGTCGGAGTTGTTCTTCAACACCACCAGCTGCTGGCCGGGGGGAAGGAGACGACCGGCGGCGGCGACCGAACGGGCGAGGATCAGCTCACCGGCCTTGTCGTAGACCACCACCTCCCGGACCGTCGAGCACTCCGGTGTCGAGTACTCCGGGTGGGCGTGGTCGACGTAGTAGCGCGCCCCGTTGGTCAGGACCGCGTTGACCAGGTGGGTCTCGATCTCGGGGGGTGCAGCCCCCTCCCGGGCGAAACCCCGGGCGTCGCGCCCGGGCGACTCGTCCTCGAAGTCCCAGCCCACCCTGCGTGACAGCTCGGACACGTAGGCGTTGATCAGCGCAGAAGAGGCCGCGATCGGGTTCGGGTCGGCCGAACCCTTGATGATGATCCCGTACTCGGTCTCGAGACCGAGGACCTTCGCGATGGCCACGGGTCGACGTTACCGAACCCCAGGAGCGATGGGGGTGAGCCCCTCGGCCCCCCGGTACCGGGGGCGCAGGTCACCGCTCAGAGGTACTGGCCGGTCGCGACCCGCTCGATGGCCCGGCCACCGGTGGTCTCCTCCCCCTGGGCGGTGATGGTCCGGATGTAGACGATCCGCTCGCCCTTCTTGCCGGAGATCTTCGCCCAGTCGTCGGGGTTGGTGGTGTTGGGGAGGTCCTCGTGCTCCTTGTACTCCTGCTTGATCGAGTCGAGGAGGTCCTGGGTGCGGATACCCCGCCCCTGGCCGGCGATGGCCCGCTTGATCGCCAGCTTCTTGGCCCTCCGCACGATGTTCTCGATCATCGCCCCCGACGCGAAGTCCTTGTAGTACATCGTCTCCTTGTCACCGTTTTGGTAGGTGACCTCGAGGAACTGGTTGTCCTCGTCGTCGCGGTACATCTCGGCGACGGTCCGCTCGATCATCGCCCGGACCGCCTTGTCCCGGTCGCCACCACCCAGGCTGGTCACCTCGGTGCTGTCGAGAGGCAGGTCGCTGGTCAGGTAGCGGGCGAAGATCGAGGCCGCGGCCTCCGCCCCGGGCCGCTCGATCTTGATCTTCACGTCGAGGCGTCCCGGCCGGAGGATCGCCGGGTCGATCAGGTCCTCACGGTTCGAGGCACCGATCACGATCACGTTCTTCAGGGTCTCGACCCCGTCGATCTCGGCGAGCAGTTGGGGGACGATCGTCGACTCCATGTCGGAGGAGATCCCGGTGCCCCGGGTGCGGAACAGCGAGTCCATCTCGTCGAAGAAGACGATCACCGGGACCCCCTCCTCGCTCTTCTCGCGCGCCCGCTGGAACACCAGGCGGATCTGCCGCTCGGTCTCGCCGACGTACTTGTTCAGCAGCTCGGGGCCCTTGATGTTGAGGAAAT
>JAKABK010000299.1 GCA_021796905.1 Actinomycetes bacterium | reverse complement strand
GCGTACCGGCCGGGTCTGCATCCGCCGGGCACGCCACGCTGGATCGTGCGACTTCGTCCCCAGCGGTACCGCCCGAGCCGTTGCCGCCGAGCTCCGACTGATGGCCAGCTCCGAGCCGAGACCGATCACGGCGCTCGACGACCCGGTACGAGTGACCACTACACGCAGGCTCGCAGCCCGCTACCAGAACCCGAGTCCGGTCTTCGACCGGCTCACCCTGATAGCCGCCGAGGTACTGGACGCGCCTGTCGCTCTGCTCAGCGTGGTCGACCCGGACGGACAGTTCTTCCTCGGCGCGCACGGCCTGCCCGAGAACCTCGGCTCTCTCCGTCGTACCCCCCTCGACTACTCGATCTGCCAGTACGCGGTTGCCAGTGGAGCGCCTTTCATCGTCACGGACACTTCGACAGAGCCCCGGCTGGCGGCCAACCGGGCGGTCACCGAGCTGGGCGTGGCCGCTTATGCCGGCATTCCCGTGATCCACTCGAGGTGGCTGGTGTTGGGAGCATTGTGTGTGATCGACTTCGTCTGCCGGGATTGGCGCGACGACCAGCTCAGCATCCTCGACACCCTGGCCAACCTGTGCTCTGCCGAGCTCGCCGTGGACGCGGCGGATCTGGAACTGACGGCTCTGGACGGGACGTCTCGGAGCATGGCCGTGGGGCCCTCCGGCACCAAGGAGCCCTCACTGGTCTGGTGAGGACGTCTCCCTACTGGAGAAGCCCTACTGGAGGAGCGGAGCCGGCGGACGTGAGGGATCACGCACCCGGTGACATGGGACGCGGCCGGGGATGAGACCCCCATACCCGGATCCCGACTGGGCCGAGCCCGTCGGCGAGGTCCTTGGCGACCACCGCCATCCCGGGACGCAAGCCGCTGGAGATCGCCAGGTTCGGCAACGGCGAGCGGACCGAGATGGAAAGGACCAGCCCCGATCGCCCCGCCCCGGTCGACCCGGCGGCCGATGCCAGTGGCCAAGCGGACCACTCCGATGGTTCGCTCGCCGGGAGCGGCGGCCGCAACCGCGACCCGCCCGCTTCGCGCGAGGAGATCACCACGCTGGCACCCTCGGCGACGAGGACCTCAGGACCAGCGCGCCCGAGCCCGCCCCTGGCCCCGGTCAGGATGTAGGCGGGTTCAGCGATCCCGAGATCCGTCGCCGGTCACGTCCCCCACCAGCTCGGTGGCCCCAGAGGCGAGTGCCGCCTCGGCGGCGGCGGCAACCGCGAGGGTGCGCAGCGCGTCGGCCGGGGTGCAGACCACGAGTGCAGGGTCGCCAGCGCGGACCGCGGCCAGGAAGGACTCGATAGAGGCCCGCAACGCCGGCGCCGCCGCCACCCGGCGGACCGGGGTGCCGTCGAGGACACCGTGGAGGACGAAGCCGGGATCGAGCTCGAGGGTCAAGCTGACGCCGTCAGCGACGATCTCCATCCCGTAGGAGCCGGGCATCCCGTCTCTCAGCCACGCCACTACTACGGTCGCCATCGCACCAGAGCAGAGGTGGAGCACTACGCAGAGCGCATCCTCGATGTCGCCCTCCCCCGGGGGCCGTCCACCGAGAGGCACCGACGAAGTAGCCACCGTTACCGCCTCGACCCCGCCGGCGAGGAGACGAACCAAGTCGAAGTGATGGCTGGCCCGCTCGAAGATGTTGCCCCCGCCGGCAGCCCGGCTCACGAACCACGGTCGGACCTGGGTGGGCCCGAGATTGCGACCGAGGACCAGGCCGACCGTCCGACCCGCGAGGAGCTCGCCCACCTGGGCGAGCAGGTCGAGAGAGTGCCACTGGTAGCCGACGGCGCAGACCGCCCCGCTGCGGACGGCGGCGTCGGCGATCAGGCGGCCCTCGGCGAGACCGCGGGCGATCGGCTTCTCCAGGTAGACCGGGATGCCCCGATCGAACGCGGCGAGAGCCACCTCGACGTGCGCCGCCGGTGGTGTGCACACCCAGACGGCATCGATCCCGCCGGCGTCGAGAAGCTCCTCCCAACCGTCGTGGACTCTCGCCCCGCAGCGCCCGGCAAGGCTCCCGGCCGCTTCGGCGTCGACATCAGCGACCCCCCGGACCTCGACGTCGTCACGCCGGGACAACTCCTCCACGTGCTGGCCGGCCATCCAGCCCGCCCCGATCATCCCAATCCCTGTCGTGGCCATCTGCAGCTCCTCTCTCTCTCCGGCTCTCGCCGCGACCACCGTCGACAGCTCGCTCGAACCCGCTCCACCGACCCGGCCCCGGCCATCCGAGGGTCCACCTGCGACCTGCGATGTGCAGCCAGCAGAGCGACCGCGACGCTTCCACGTCGGCGTGCAACCCGTCGGCACTCGGTTCCCCCCGACGTGGTCCAGCGCCATCCGCGCGTGGCGCAGGGCCCACCCCGAGAGCTGGGGCCGCCAGCACCGGCGCCACGTGGCCATCGATCACCATGCTCCCCGGGTCGTAGACCGCCCCGATCCGACTGCCCGCTCGCCGGCCGGCCACACGAACCGCTCCGGTCCGGGGACCAGGGTCCCCGGCGAGAGCTCGACCACCAGCCCCACGCGGACAGTCGAGAGCCGCGCGGTCCCAGCGCCGGCGGTCGAGGCCGCAGCCGCGAGCTCGCCCGCGACCGGGCCGCCCGGTAGGGCGGGGCGAACACCCGGACCTGGCCGGCGCCGACCGCCGCGGCCGAGGCTCCGGGCAGGGCGGAGCCGAGCAAGCCCGAGGCGCTCTCCGTCGGCCCGCCCGGGCTCTCACCCGGGGTTCCGGCCAGCCGTCGGGGGGTCCCACTCGTGGTGGTGATCTATCCACCAATCGGCGATGTCGGCACGGCGCATCAACACCACGTCGGTCCGGTCCCGGGCGTAGCCCAAGAAGTCGGCCAACGCCGAGGCCCGACCTGCCTGACCGCTCCAGCGCTCATGGACCCCGACGGTCATCATCCGACGTCCCTCTCCCCGATCGGCCTCCTCGCACAGGTAGTCGAGGCCCGAGCGGAGCGTCTCGTAGAAGTGACGGGGCGTGGCATAGGTCGGGGCCAGCAGGTAGCGGACGTCGTTGTAGACCTTCGAGTAGGGCACTACCAGGAACGGCCGGCCGGCCACGTCGGCGAACCAGGGCAGCTCGTCGTTGCACGAGTCGGAGTCGTAGACGAACCCGCCTTCCTCGACGAGCAGCTCTCGGGTGTGCACGCTCGGGAACGACCGCAGGTACCAGCCCCGAGGACGGGTCCCGGTCAGCTCGCCGATCACCTCCACCGCCCGGCGGATCTCGTCGCGCTCCTGGTCCCGCCCGACCCCCGATGTCTCGGTCCAGCGCCAACCGTGGGCGATCACGTCGTTGCCCGACTCGACCACCCAGTCAGCGAGCTCCGGGTTGCGCTCCAGGGCGAGAGCGCATGCCCCGAGGGTGACCGGCACCCCGAGCCGGTCGAACAGGCGGGTCAGGCGCCAGATACCGGCTCGGGACCCGAACTCGAAGTGGGTTTCG
>JAKABK010000298.1 GCA_021796905.1 Actinomycetes bacterium | reverse complement strand
CTCCCCGGTCGGGCAGCGCCGCGCGACGTCACCGGTCAGAACGGCAACCTCGGCTGCTGCCGGTCGCGCGGCCCCGGACCCCTTCGGGCCGACGGGGGGGCGACCCGGGGACCTCGGGCGATCCCGCCTCGGGTGCCCGGACTTCGGGTGATCACGCCTCGGATGGTCACGCTTCGAGCGCGCCGGCCTCGGGTGATCCCGCCTCGGGTGCCCGGACTTCGGGTGATCACGCTTCGAGCGCGCCTGCCTCGGGTGCGCCCGCTCCGGGTGGTCGCGCCTCGGGTGGTGACCTGCGCTGCTCGGGGGGGCGGCGCCTGGGCTCGGGCCGCGCCGGGACCCGCCGGAGCTGTCGGGTGAGACCGGAGCTGCGCACGGGGAACCTTTCCCCGCCTCCGCCCCGACACGAGCGTGCCCCCCGAGAGCAGCCGCGACGACTCTGCCTCGTCGCGCCGGGTGGCCCCGGGTCCCTGCGAGAGCTGGGGTGACAACGAGCAGCAGAGCCGCGACCATCACCGCTGCTGCCCCACGCTGCGACGCCGACCGGCCCCGCGCTCTCGTCGCCAGGGTGGTCGCCACACCGCTCCGATCGGCAGGCCGGCCGACGATCTGAGCCCGAGCAGCAAAAATATCGGTCGGGCTCGGCGGGTATCGTGGAGACGTGGCGGTGGACTGGTGGCGCAGCGCCGTCGTCTACCAGGTGTACCCCCGGAGCTTCGCCGACTCCGACGGTGACGGCATCGGCGACCTGCCGGGGATCCGCTCCCGCCTCGACCACCTCACCGACCTCGGCGTCGACGCGCTGTGGATCAGCCCGTGGTACCCGTCGCCGATGAGGGACGCCGGCTACGACGTGTCGGACTTCCGGGACATCGAGCCGGCCTTCGGCACCCTCGCCGACGCCGACGCCCTCGTCGCCGACGCCCACCGCCTCGGCCTGCGGGTGCTGCTCGACATCGTGCCGAACCACACCTCTGACCAGCACCGGTGGTTCCAGGAGGCCCTCGCCGCGGGCCCGGGCTCGACCGAGCGGGCCCGCTACTGGTTCCGGGACGGCCGGGGCCGAGGCGGGGAGGAGCCGCCCAACGACTGGGTCAGCCAGTTCGGCGGGCCGGCGTGGACCCGGGTCACCGAGACCGACGGGCGGCCCGGTCAGTGGTACCTGCACCTGTACACCCCCGGCCAGCCCGACTTGAACTGGGAGAACCCGGAGGTGAGGACGGAGATGGAAGACGTCCTGCGCTTCTGGTTCGACCGGGGGGTCGACGGGTTCCGCATCGACGTCGCCCACGGTCTCGCCAAAGCTCCGGGTCTGCCCGATCGTGGCGGCACCCCTTGGCCGCTCCCCCCCGACGACGAGGCCGCCGCCGGACCGGACCGACGAGCCGACGACGACTTGCACCCGCACTGGGACCGGGATGCGGTCCACGAGATCTACCGTTCATGGAGGCGGGTGGCCGACTCGTACCCCCAGCGGAGGGTCTTCGTCGCCGAGGCCTGGGTCGACCGGCCCCGCCGGCTGGCCCGCTACGTCCGCCACGACGAACTGCACACCGCTTTCAACTTCGACTTCCTCAACACCCCTTGGGACGACCGGCTGCTGCGCGCGACGATCGACCGCACGATCGCCGCCCTCGCCGAGGTCGGCGCCCCGGCGACCTGGGTGCTCGAGAACCACGACGTGGTCCGCTCGGTGTCGCGCTTCGCCCGCCCCCAACCGGACCGCCACGGCCGGGTGTGGCTGGAGGACCTCCTCGAGCTGCCCTGCGACCCGGTGGTCGGGCTGCGCCGGGCCCGGGCCGCGGCAGCGCTGATGCTGGCCCTGCCGGGCGGCGCCTACATCTTCCAGGGACAGGAGCTGGGTCTCCCCGAAGTCGAGGACCTCGCCCCCAGCGCCCGCCGGGACCCGATGTGGGAGCAGACCGGGCACGCCCGGCTGGGTCGCGACGGCTGCCGGGTACCGGTCCCCTGGTCGGGGGACCGCCCACCCTACGGGTTCAGCCCGCCGGGCGCCGCGGACCCGTGGCTCCCCCAACCCGCCGACTGGGCCGACCGCAGCGTCGAGGCCGAATCGGCCGACCCTTCCTCGACCCTCTCGTTGTTCCGGTCGGCCCTGCGCCTCCGTAGAGAACACCCCGCGCTCGGTGACGGCACCCTCACCTGGCTCGCCTCGCCCGAGGGGACCCTCGCGTTCTCCCGGGCCCCGGGCTTCGCCTGCTGGGTGAACGTCTCGGCAACGAGCGTCGAGCTTCCCGCCGGGGCGCTCGACGACAGCCGTGTGCTACTCGCGAGCAGCCCGCTGGACACCGATCGGGCCCTGCCGGCAGACACCACCATCTGGGTCGGCACCTGAGCTGTCACCCGCCGAGTACGCCGGCAGAGCGGCAGTCCCCGCGGACCGGATTCGGAGCAAACTCGGAGGATCGGCTCACCAGCGTCTCAGCAACCGGGACGATGATACGGGCATGACATCCACCACACCCTCAACGGGACCCGACAAGGAGCCCAAGGCCTCCAAACGGGCGTCCCGCGTCACCCGCACCACCAGAGCTTTCATGCTCGGAGGTCTGGCCGCCGGCGTCGGGTTCGCCGCCGTCACCGGGGTCTCGGCGGCAGCCGGGACCGGATCGTCGTCGGGATCGCACTCCTCGACCGGGGCCCCGGCCCACCCGCCGAGGGGCCTGCCGCGCATGGGATGGCCCGGCCCGGCCGGTCCCGGCGGGATCGGAGGCCCCGGAGGCCCCGGAGGCCCCGGCGGTCGCGGCGAAGGAACGATCCTGAAGGTCACGACCGACGGCAGCGGCTACGAGCTCACCGTCCGCACCCTGCGGGGCACCGAGACGGTGGTGACCACCAGCTCGACCGAGATCACCGGACCCGACCTCCAGTCCACCTCGCTCTCCTCGAGTGACGTCGGCCGGGTGGTGAGGATCCAGAGCAAGCCCCCGGCACCACCGACCAGCCGATCGTCGTCCAGCTCCTCGTCGTCCAGCTCCGGCACGATCGACGCCACGGGCATACAGCTCGTCGACCCGAGCGTGATGGGCCGGGTGCTGGAGGTCGGCAGCGGCGGCTACACCCTGGTCGGACGGGACGGCCAGGAGATCACCGTCACCACGACCTCGGGGACGACCCGGTACCTGACCGGGCGCAAGGACGGCAAGCCAGAGACCACGACCAGTGCCCCGTCCTACTCGGTCGGCGAGATCCTCTTCGTGTCTGGGACCGAGACGAAGAGCGGCTCCCAGTCGGCCTCCCGCGCCACGACGACCATCGCTGCCGTGCTCGTCGGCAAGGCGCCTGCCGGCCCGGTCGGTCCCCCATGGGGTGGTCCCCCATGGGGTGGCCCGAACCGTCCGCGGCACCTCCCGGCCCCGCCGTCGCGAAGCGGGGGCTCGGCCGGGAGCAGCTCCGCCAGCGCTGCCTGAGGTACCGGAGCCCACACTGTCCGGCGCCGCCGGCGGCCAGCCCA
>JAKABK010000297.1 GCA_021796905.1 Actinomycetes bacterium | reverse complement strand
GAGCCTGCCGAGAGGAACCGGGTCGACACCAACGGGACCTGGTCGACCTCTCCTGCGACGAAGGGCCCGAGCACGGCGGCGGCCCTCGGCGGGGGTGTCGTAGCCGCTGCCGCCTTCGCCCACCTGGTGCCGGGGGTGGTGTTCCTCCGCAGGGCCCGTTCGGTCGTGCTCCCGGGTCTCGCCGGGGTCGGTAGGGCCGACCACGTGGCGCTCACCTTCGACGACGGGCCCGACCCGGCGTCGACCCCGGCGTTCCTCGACGAGCTCGACCGGCTGGGGATCACTGCGACGTTCTTCCTGCTCGGCTCGCAAGTGCGCCGCTGCGGGTCGCTCACCGCCGAGATCGCCGGGAGGGGCCACGAGCTGGGGGTCCACGGCGACACCCACACCAACCACCTCGTGCGACCGGCGTGGTGGGTGAGCGACGACGTGCGCCGAGCCCGGGAGTCGATCGAGGCGGCCTCGGGGGTAGCGGTGCGCTGGTTCCGCCCGCCTTACGGGGCGCTGGCGGCCTCGTCGCTGGTCGCGGCCCGCCGAAGCGGTCTGCGGACGGTGCTCTGGACGACCTGGGGGCGGGACTGGCGACCCGGTATCGACTCCGACGACGTCGTCGCCGAGGTCCGCTCCACGATGCGCCCGGGGGCGACGGTGCTGCTCCACGACTCGGACATGACCTCGGCGGCGGGAAGCTGGAAGAGGACCCTCGCCGCTCTCGGGCCCCTGGCCGAGGACTGGCGGGGCGCAGGGCTGGTCGTCGGGCCGCTCGCGGACCACGGGGTCGCCTCGTCGCCGTGGGGTGGCCGGTCGCGACTTGCTGATCCCCTGGCGTGTCGATCCAATTGGGGGGAGTGAGCAGGCCCGCTGGGGACCGACCGGGACGGCGGCGCCGGGCGGGAACGGCCTGCACGGCGCGGATCGTCGCGGCGGCCGTCGCGCTCGCGCTGCTCGCCGCGGGCTGCGGTGGGCCGGCTAGGGCGTCGGTGACCTCGGGGGCACCGGTCGTAGACGTCGTGGTCGGCCTGTGGCCGCTCGAGCAGGCCGCGACCGAGATCGGCCAGGGCAACGTCTCGGTCCGAGACGTGGTGCCAGCCGGGCGCGACCCGCGCACCTACCGCCTCGACGCCGCCGAGCGCCGACAGGTACGTGACGCGGGCCTGGTCATCGAGATGCCCGGCGACTTCCAGCCGTCGCTGGCGGCTGCCGCCGCCGGTGCCCGCCACGTCCTCGTGCTGCCGGCCCCCGCCGGCGGGTCGGGCGACCCGTGGCTCAGCCCCTACGACATGCAACGCGTCGCCGCGGACATCGAGACCGCGCTGGTGAGGGTCGACCCGACGGCGCGGCGGACCTTCGCCAACGGTGAGGACGACGAGACGGCCCTGCTCGGCTCGCTCGACGGTGACTTCATCAGCACCCTAGAGGGCTGCTCGGCACGCACGGTGGTCACCTCCGGGGACGCCTTCGGGGTGCTCGACCGCCGCTACCAGCTGCACGTCGTGCCGCTCGACGGGCCCCGGACCCAGCCGCTGCGACCGCCCCAGGCCCTGGTCGCCCGGGAGGTGGCCCTGGTCCGCAACAGCGGTGTCCGGGTGATCTACCGGGACGTGTGGGACCCCCCCGACGGTCTGCTCCAGGTGCAGGCCGAGGCCGGCGTGCGCCTCGGCACCCTCGACCCTCTCACCGGCGAGCCTGCCGGCGGGTGGCCCGATCACCTCCGGAGCTACTTCGACCTGATGGAGTACGACCTGCAGGTGATCACCCGCGGCCTCGGTTGCGCCCAGACCGGGCTCAGTGGCTGATCCGCTCGCCGGCGTCGCCGGCTGGCCGGTGACCGCCGCGGTGGCGGTGGTCGGCCCCGGAGGGACCCTGCAGGCAGTCGGCGACCTCGAGCGGCCCCGACCGTGGGCGTCGGTCACCAAGCTGCTCACCGCGATGAGCGTGCTGGTCGCCGTCGAGGAGGGCTCGCTAGGCCTCGACGACCCGGCCGGCCCGCCCGGGTCGAGCGTCGCCCACCTCCTGGCCCACGCCTCGGGTCTCGGCCCCGGCTCCCCCCGGGCGATCACCCCGCCCGCCACCCGGCGGATCTACTCCAACTACGGCTTCGAGATCCTCGGCCAGGTGCTCGAGACCGCGACCGGGATGCCATTCGCCGACTACCTGCGCGAAGCGACCCTCGAACCGCTCGGGATGGCCTCGACGAGCTTCGCCGGGTCGCCGGCGTCGGGGGCGCACGGACCGCTCGGGGACCTCGCCCGCCTCGGCGCCGAGCTGCTCTCCCCCACGCTCCTCTCCCCCGCGACGATGTCGCTCGCGACGAGCGTGGCCTTCCCCCACCTCGACGGGGTCCTGCCCGGCTACGGCCCGCAGCGGCCCAACGACTGGGGTCTCGGCTTCGAGATCCGCTCCGGGAAGGACCCGCACTGGACCGGGCGGACCTGCTCGGCGGGGACCTTCGGGCACTTCGGGCGCTCGGGGTCGTTCCTCTGGGTCGACCCGGTCGCCGGCGTCGCCTGCGTCGAGCTGGCCGACCAGCCGTGGGGTCCGTGGGCGCTCGACGCCTGGCCGCCGCTCGCCGACGCGGTGATCTCCGCGTTCGGCCGGGGCGCGAGCACCGACGGCAGCTGACCACCCGACGCCGGCGGTCGCCGACCGCCGGCGATCACCTACAGGTTGCGTCGGTAGCGTCCCCCGACCTCGAACAGGCAGGCGGTGATCTCCCCCAGGCTGCAGACCCTCACCGCGTCGACGAGCACCGCGAACACGTTGCGCCCGGCGAGCGCCTCGGCTCGGAGCCGGGCGAGCATCGCCGGGCTCTCGGCTGCGTGACGAGCCTTGAACTCCGCCAGCCGGCGCAGCTGCGAGCGCTTCTCGTCGTCGGTGGAGCGGGCGAGGGGCACCCCGACCTCGGCGGGCTCGCCGTCGGGGTGGCGGAAGGTGTTGACCCCGACGATCGGGAGGCTCCCGTCGTGCTTGGCGGTCTCGTAGACCATCGACTCGTCCTGGATCCGGCCCCGCTGGTACCCGGTCTCCATCGCGCCGAGCACCCCGCCGCGCTGCGAGATCCGCTCCAGCTCGTCGAGCACCGCGGACTCGACCAGCTCGGTGAGCTCGTCGAGCACGAAACTCCCCTGCAGCGGGTTCTCGTTGACCGCCAACCCCCACTCCTTGTTGATGATCATCTGGATCGCCATCGCCCGGCGGACCGACGCCGAAGTCGGGGTGGTGACCGCCTCGTCGAAGGCGTTGGTGTGCAAGCTGTTGGCGTTGTCGTAGATCGCGCACAACGCCTGGAGGGTGGTGCGGATGTCGTTGAACGCCATCTCCTGGGCGTGGAGGGAACGGCCCGAGGTCTGGATGTGGTACTTGAGGCGCTGCGAGCGGGGCTCGGCGCCGTAGCGCTCCGCCATGGCGATCGCCCAGACCCGTCGGGCGACCCGACCGATCACGGTGTACTCCGGGTCCATCCCGTTGGAGAAGATGAACG
>JAKABK010000296.1 GCA_021796905.1 Actinomycetes bacterium | reverse complement strand
GCGCCGACTGCTCGAGGCCCACCCCGAGCGCCAGACGGTGGTGACCTTCTTCTGTGACGAAGGCGAGAAGTACCTGACGGACTACTACCGGTGAGCCCCGCTGGCGGCGGCGGAGCCGAGGTGCGCCACCACCGGATGCTGATCGGCGGTGAATGGGTCGAGGCGGCGACCGGCGGGCGCCGGGCGGCGACCAGCCCCGGCCACGGCGGGACCTTCGCTACCGTCGCCTGGGGGACCCGGGCCGACGGGGAGCGGGCGGTGGAGGCGGCGGCGCGGGCCGCCCCCGGGTGGGCCAGGACCACTCCCGAGGAGCGTTCCTCGCTCTGCTACCGCGCCGCGGACGCGATCGGCGCCCACCGCGGCGAACTGGTGGGCGCGCTGACCGAGGACCAGGGCAAGCCGCTCGCCGAGGCGGCCGACGAGGTCGAGGAGCTGGTCGCCTACTTCCGTATGGCCGGCTCCGACGCGACCCGGGTCGCCGGCGCCCTCCCGCCGTCGGTCGCCCCCGACCGGCGGGCGGAGCTGCGGAGGGTCCCGCTCGGGGTGGTCGGAGTGGTCGTGCCGTGGAACTGGCCCTACACCATGGCCGCCGAGCTGGTGGCCCCGGCGCTCGCCGCCGGCAACACCGTCGTGTGGGTTCCGGCGCCGTCGACCTCCGCCTGCTCGATGCTGCTCGCCGAGGTCCTGGACGAGGCCGGGTGGCCGCCGGGGGTGCTCGACGTGGTCACCGGGGACGGACCGGAGGTCGGCGACGCGGTCGTCTCCCACCCCCTCACCGCCGCGGTCGGTTTCGTCGGCTCGGTCGCCACCGGGAAGCGCATCGCGGTCCGGGCCGCCGGAAAGGCCCAGATCCTCGAACTGGGGGGGAACGGGCCGCTGGTGGTCCTCGACGACGCCGACCTCGACCTGGTCGTAGCGGCGGTCCTCGAGTCGGCGTACCTATGCGCAGGGCAGAGCTGCACCGCCGGCGAGCGGTTCCTCGTCGACCGTTGCCTGCGGGACGCGTTCGTCGAGGCGGTGGTCGCAGCGACCGACACCCACGTCGTGCTCGGCGACCCGACGGACCCGGCTGTGACCATGGGCCCGCTCAACAACGAGGCGGTAGCCGCCAAGGTCGACTCGCACGTGGCCGGAGCGGTGGCGGCAGGCGCCAGGCTACTGCGGGGAGGCCGCCGCGAGGCGGACCGGCCGACCCCGCTGTACTACCCGCCGACGATCCTCGACGGCGTCGACACCTCGATGGCCATCGCGGCCGAGGAGACCTTCGGACCGGTCGTCCCGGTCGTCGAGGTCGCCGGCGACGCCGAGGCCCTCGCCCTCACCAACTCCTCCCCCTACGGACTGCTCGCCTCGGTCTTCACCTCCGACCTCGAGCGGGGACTGCGCTTCGCCGAGGCCGCCCGGACCGGGTGGGTGAACGTGAACCTGTCGACCAACACCTGGGAGTCGCACCTGCCCTTCGGGGGTCGCGCCGGCAGCGTCAGCGGGACCGGGCGGGTGGGGGGAACGTCGGTGATCGAACGCTTCAGCGAGTGGAAGACGATCCTGTACCGGATCGGAGCAAGCGAGATGGAGGAACGGACGTGACCGGCACCCACTACGACTTCGTGATCGTCGGGGGGGGATCGGCTGGCAGCGCTCTCGCCAACCGGCTCTCGGCCGATCCGACCAACCGGGTGCTGGTGCTCGAGGCCGGTCGTCCCGACTACTGGTGGGACATGTTCATCCACATGCCCGCCGCGCTCACCTTCCCGATCGGCAGCCGGTTCTACGACTGGAGGTACGAGTCCGAACCTGAGCCGCACATGGGTGGCCGGCGGATCTACCACGCCCGGGGCAAGGTGCTCGGCGGGTCGAGCTCGATCAACGGGATGATCTTCCAGCGGGGCAACCCGCTCGACTACGAGCGGTGGGCGTCCGACCCAGGAATGGGGACCTGGGACTACGCCCACTGTCTGCCGTACTTCAAGAAGACGGAGACCTGCCTGGCCGGTGGGCCCCCGTGGCGGGGCACGTCCGGCCCGTTGGTCCTCGAGCGGGGACCGGCGACCAACCCGCTGTTCGCGGCGATGCTCGAAGCCGCGCACCAAGCCGGCTACCACCTCACCGACGACGTCAACGGCTACCGGCAGGAGGGTTTTGCCGCCTTCGACCGCAACGTGCACCGCGGCCGGAGGCTGAGCGCGGCCCGCGCCTACCTGCACCCGGTGATGGACCGCCCGAACCTCACCGTGGTGACCCGGGCGTTCGTCAACCGGGTCGTCTTCGACGGCGACCGAGCGGTCGGCGTCGAGCACTCCTCCGCGGGCAGGGGTCCCGAGGTCGCCCGGGCCGGGGAGGTGATCCTCTGCGGCGGGGCGGTCAACTCCCCGCAGCTGCTACAGGTATCCGGGGTCGGGCCGGCGTCGCTGCTGCGCCCGCTCGGCATCGCCGTGGTAGCCGACCTGCCCGGGGTCGGGGAGAACCTCCAGGACCACCTGGAGGTGTACGTGCAGCACGCCTGCACCCAGCCGGTGTCGGTCCAGCCGTACCTGCAGTGGCGCCGGCGCCCGCTCGTCGCGTTGGAGTGGTGGCTGCGCCACAGCGGGCCGGGCGCCACCAACCACTTCGAGGCCGGCGGTTTCGCGTGCAGCAACGACGAGGTCGCCTACCCGAACCTGATGTTCCATTTCCTGCCGATCGCGGTGCGCTACGACGGCTCGGCGCCCGCCGGCGGCCACGGCTACCAGGTCCACATCGGCCCGATGTACTCCAACTCCCGGGGCTCGGTGCGGGTCACCTCCCCCGACGCTCGCCGCAAACCGGCGCTGCGCTTCAACTACCTGTCCACTCCCGAGGACCGCCGGGAGTGGGTCGAGGCGATCCGGGTCGCCCGGCGGATCCTGTCCCAGCCGGCGCTTGCCGCCTACGACGGCGGGGAGCTGTCCCCGGGACCGGCGGTCGAGACCGAAGACCAGATCCTCGACTGGGTGCGTCGTGACGGCGAGACCGCCCTGCATCCCTCCTGCACCGCCCGGATGGGTATCGACGCCGACTCGGTCGTCGATCCGACCACGATGCGGGTCCACGGGCTCGACGGGCTCAGGGTCGTCGACGCCTCTGTGTTCCCCTACATCCCCAACGGCAACATCTACGCCCCGGTGATGATGGTCGCCGAGAAGGCCGCCGACCTGATCCTCGCCAACACCCCGCTCGCGCCAGAGCACCTCGACTTCTACCGCAAACCGGGGGTCGCGGCCAGCGGGTCGGCGAGGGCGGCGGCGCCGGGCGCCGGAGCGGGGATCGCATCGGGCCCGGCCGGCTCGGGGGCGGCCGGCGCCCCGGCCTAGACCTCCAGCCCGACCCTCCCGGCCGGGTCGTGCCCGACCGGCTCGGTCCGCCTGGTCGCCTCCGACTTCGCGAGCGGAGCGGCGTCAGCGTGCACGTCGTCATGTTCGGTCGTGGCTGCCCGCGCCACCGCCGGGTCATCCGTTTCGGTCAGGACCGCTG
>JAKABK010000295.1 GCA_021796905.1 Actinomycetes bacterium | reverse complement strand
CGGGCGCGCCGGGGCCGGGCGCGCCCGGCGGACCGGTCAGTCGGGCCCGTCGACCGGGGCCCGGGCGGCGGCGGCGACCGCTGCCGGGTCGTCGTCGAGGACGTCGACGGGGCGGAGTCCCCCGAGCTGCCCGTTGGGGGTGACGAACCACCCGGCGAGCTCCCAACCCTCCAACCGGCCGGCGAAGGCGGCCAGCACCCCGGCCAGCGCCGGGCGGGGACGGCCGTCGGGCCCGAAGCAGAACCCCGGGTAGTGGTCGAGACCGGCGACCGGGACGGCGAAGACCTTCCCGGTCTGCTGCCAGCGTCGCACCGCTACGGTCCGGGAGTGCCCCCTCGACCCGGCCCGCCGTGCCGCCTCGGCGGCGGAGAGCACCCCGTGCTCGGCGGTGACGACCACCCGTGCCTCTTCGCTGTCCACCCTTCCAGCCTCGCGCCCCGACGGGGCGGTCGCGGCAGCCTGGCAAGCTGGGCGGGTGGCAGATCCGAGCTCCCAGCGCCCCCCCGGCCGGTCCGTGCGGGGCCGGCTCTACGGCAAGAACGTGCTCGAAGGGGTGTTCCGGGCCGCCCCCGACGAGGACCTGTTCCTCGGGGAGCTGCTGGTCGCGGTGGACGAGACCACCGACCGGCGGTACCTGTTCCGGGTGGTCGACGTCACCTACGGGACCGAGCACCGCGAGCCGGGCTGGGCGGAACGGGTCGCCGGCACCCTGCTCGCCGACGACGCCCGGGAGGAGACCGGCGCCCACCCGGTACACGAGCAGGAGCGGCGCACCTACCGGGTCGCCGAGTGCCGCTGCCTCGGCTATCTCGCTCCCCCCGAGCGGCCCGGCGGGCCCCGATCGGTGTTCCGCAAGCCGAAGAGCCTGCCCACCCAGTTCTCGGCGGTCGTCGCCCCCGAGGCGGAGGACTTCGCCTTCCTCGCCGAGCGGATGGGTGACCTGCCCGTCGGCCGGCTCCGCAGCGGGGAGACCGTCGTCGACCTGACCGTCGGGATCCCAGGGTCCTCGCTCGCCACCCACATCGGGGTGTTCGCCACCACCGGGATGGGAAAGTCGAACCTGATGCAGGTGCTCGCCGCCGGGGTGATGCGGGCCAACGGCCGTTACGGACTGCTCGTCGTAGACCCCCACGGCGAGTACCGGGGGGCGCTGTCACGCCACCCCTGGGCGGGCGAGGCGTTGCGGGTGTACGCCAACCGGGCGCTGCCCGGCGCGAACGCCCTCCAGGTCGGCCTCGGCGAGCTGTCGGTCGACGACCTGCGCACCGCCTACGAGTGGAGCCGTCCCCAGGAGGAGGCGCTCTACGAGCTCGAGCGCCACTACGGCACCGACGGGCTCGGGTGGATCCCCGGCTTCGCGGCCCTCGATGACCTCGCCGGTTTCCGCGACGTGGAGCTGTCGTCGCGCGTCGCCCTCTCGACGCTGCAGGTCGTCCACCGACGGGCCCGGCGGATCGCCGGGTTGCGCTGCGTGGCCACCGACCCGTCGCTCTCGGTGGGGCGACGCATCCTCGACGACCTGCTGGCCGGCAAGGTGGTGCTGGTCGACGTGAGCGGGCTCGGCTCCACCGAGGAGGTGCTGGTCGCCTCGTTCCTCACCCGCCGAGTCCTCGACGAGTGGCAGAGCGCCTACCTGGAGGACCCCGGCCGCCACGAGCGGATGCCGGTCGTCGCCGTCGCCTTGGAGGAGGCGCAGCGGGTGCTGTCGGGCAGCAAGGACAAGGAGTCCAACGTCTTCCCCCGCCTCGCCCGGGAGGGCCGGAAGTTCGGGGTGGGACTGTGCGCGATCACCCAGCAGCCTCGCCTGCTCGACGACGAACTGCTCAGCCAGTTCAACACCTTCTTCATCCTCGGCCTCGCCGACGACAAGGACCGCTCGATCCTGCGGTCGTCGTCCAAGCAGGACATCTCCGCCCAGGGCGCCGAGATCCAGACCCTCATGCCCGGGGAGTGCCTGATCGCCAACCTGCACGCCCCGTTCGCGGTTCCGGCCCTGGTGGGACTGTACTCCGACGTGGTGCGCGCGGCTCCGGCCCCACCCAAGGCCCGGCCGGCGCCGGCCGCCAACGTCGCCGCCCTGGTCGACTGATCGCGCCAGCCCGGCCCGGCGCGATCCGGCGCCACGCCGCGCGCACCCGGCGGGCAGCCGGCGGGCGGCCGCCCCCGGCGCGGTTCGTGGCTCAGGGGACCCCGAGGAGGGTAGGAACGCGCGGTCTATGACGATCGTGGAGCGGCTGGATCGTTTCCAGCGCCGGCACTGGTGGGTGGGCTTCCCGCTCACCGTGCTCTACAAGTGCCTCGACGACCGGGCGACATACATGGCCGCCAACGTCACCTACTACATCCTCGTGTCGTTGTTCCCGCTGTCGCTGCTGTTCATCAGCGCCGCCGGCTTCGTCCTCGACGGCGACCCGGCTCTACGCGCCCAGCTGATCTCGACCGCGGTGAGGGACCTGCCGGGGATCGGCTCGCAGCTGCGTGCCAGCCTGAAGGGCTTCAAGGGCAGCGGCGTCGCGCTCGGCATCGGGGCGGCCGGCACCCTCTACGCCGGGCTCGGGGCGACCACCTCCGCCCAGTGCGCGTTCAACCAGATCTACGGCATCATGCGCCAGGACCAGCCGAACCCGATCGCCACCCGACTGCGCGGCCTCGGCCTGCTCGTGCTGCTGGGCGTGTTCATCCTCGCCTCCACCGGCCTCGGGATCGCCGCCGCGACCGCCAACAGCCTGTCGGTGCGTTACGGGACCGGTGTGCACGTCGCTGTCTACGCGGTGACCTCCGTCGTCGACGTCGCGCTCTTCACCGGTGGGTTCGAGCTGCTCACCGCGTGCGATCTGCGTTTCCGTGACGTTCTCGCCGGCGGGGTCATCGCTGCGGCGGTCTGGGAGCTGCTGCAGACCCTCGGGGCCCGTTACATCGCCCACCTCGTCGGTCACGAGACCGCCGTCTACGGCACCTTCGGGGTGGTGGTGGCGGCGATCGCCTGGATCTACCTGGAGGCACTGGCGCTGATGGTCGCCGCCGAGGTCAACGTGGTCCGCCAACGCCGCTTGTGGCCCAGGGCGCTGATGGGGCAGTTCGTCGACGGTGTCGACTTCACCGACGGTGACCGGAGCTGCTACGCGATGTACCTGGAGGCGTGGCGCTTCAAGCACTCCCAGACCGTCGAGGTGCACGGCCCCCCGCCGCGCCCGCACGGCCCGGCCCACGCCCGCGGTCGACTCACCCGCAGCGGTCGGCTACTGCGGTCACCTCGGTCGCGACCAGCGGCGGGAGCGCAGCCCGGTCCGGCACCCGGGGACCATGCACCGCTCGCCACCCACCCCGGGCCGGCGCCCGCCCACCCGGGCGGGACCACCGCCGCTCAGTAGCACCCCCCCCGCCGGGCCCGGCAGCCCCGGGCCGCGTGCGGTGACGGCCGTACAGACCCGCCCGGGACAGCCCCGGGCGAGGGCAGCCCCGGGCGAGGACAGCCCCTGCACTACCGATT
>JAKABK010000294.1 GCA_021796905.1 Actinomycetes bacterium | reverse complement strand
GTCCAGCGCAGCTCGTCGAGATCCTCTTCGGCCTCGGGCCCGAAGGTCCCGACGAAGTCGGCGCCGGCCGCCAGCCCCCGGTTGATGACATCGGAGTCGTGGTGGTCGTCGAGCTCGACGATCACCCGGTCGACACCGTCGAGGGCACCGAGCGCCGCCCGGGCGTCGGCGGCCATGAGGAAGGCGAAGTTGGGCGAACAGAACGAGGTCGGCAGGCGCAGGTGGACCCGGACCGTGCCACCTTCGACCCCGAGCGAGCGCACGAAGCCGAGGTCGGTGACCGGCTCGTCGAGCTCGGGGTCGAGCACCTCGTCGAGCGCGGCCCACGCCCGCTCGGCAAGGTCGCCGCGGACCCGCTCGGCCGGGTCGCCACGGACCGCGAGGTCGCCGGGGAGCCGCTCGGCCGGGTCGCCGCGGACCGCGAGGTCGGACGCGCTCACAGCACCCCGGGCGCCACCGGTTCACGGGGGCCCGTCGCCGTCTCGTCGCTGTCGGGCAGCTGGAGGCGTGCCGGCACGGCGATGTCGTACATCTTGGCGGCGTTGAGACCGAGGATCTTGCGCTTCTGGTCCGTGGTCAGCGGGGGGTACTCACCCATGTCGTCGGGTATCTGGAAGTCGACGAACTTCTCGACGATCCACTTGGGCTCCCAGATGGCGTAGTCGGAGGAGAACTGGATCCGGTCCTCCCCGATCCAGTAGAGCAGCTCGCCGAGGATCTGAGCGAAGTACCGGGGGCGGGTGTGGATGAACGGCATGGCCACGGCCAGACCGGCGTGGACGTTGGGCTCCTGGGTGGCGATCCAACAGAAGTCCTCGAGGCGGGGCAGGCCGCAGTGCTCGACCACGAAGTTCAAATCGGTGAAGTCGGTGGCCACCTTGTCGATGTCTGCGACGTCGAAGGCGTCACGGTCGAGGGGGCGGATGGTCGGCCCCTTGTGGATGTGGATGTTGCGGATGCCCAGCTCCTGGCAGGCCTCGAAGTACCGGTACGCCCACGGGTCGTCGAGCTTCCAGCCTCGGGACGCGCCGAACCACTCCGCGGTGTACAGCTTGACGCCCTTCAGGTGCATGCGCTCTGCGTCGCGGCGCAGCCGGTCCAGGCCCTCCTCGGCGTGACGGGGATCGAAGGCGTGGTTGTAGGTCAGTTTGTCGGGGTGCGCCTCTGCCAGCGCGAAGGCCTCCTCGGTCTGGCCGAACCCGTTGTTGTAGAACTCGGAGAGGATGGCCGGCTGGAAGATGGCGTGGTCCACGTACCCCCGCTCGAACAGGTCGCGCATCAGTCGTTCGCCGCCGTAGTAGAGGTAGTCCTCGTAGGACCAGACCTCCGACTCCGGGCTGAGGTTGCGGTGGTAGTCGTAGAAGCAGTCGATGAACTGCTTGCCGTGGATGTTGCGCTGGTTGGCACTGCGAGCGTCCCACAGCGCTACGTGGGCATCCACGATGAAGTAGTCCTGACCATCCTTGCTGTACATCCGGTCGACCTCCCCGTCTCGGGCTGGTGGATCCTTCGACACGAGCGAAGTTAGACGCGCTCGGCGCGAGCCGGTACACCTGGCCGGTATCACTTTGAGAAAGCCCCCGCGCTTCGCCGACCGCGCTGCGCGGGGGCAGCCGGCGGGATGGAGGCGGTGCGCAGATCGACCTGCCCGGTCCGGCTCGCTCCGCACCACGACGACCGGGAGCCCCGAGGGGGAACAGCCGCCGATCCGCGGTCGGTGCCGCCCGGGCGCCCAGCCGGGCCGGACCGCTGCCCGCCAGACCCGGAGGCGGCGCCCGATCGGGCCCGATCGGGCGATGGTCAGTGGTGCGCCGCCCGGTGCCGGGCGAGCACGTCGAGGCCGAAGTCCCCGGTGGGGTCACGCCACACCGAGTGCGCGTGGTTGGCGCCGCGCTGGGTGTTGTCCCACTCGATCAACAGGCGCGGGCCCTGGATCCGGTAGTAGTTCGGCGCACCGGGATCGCTCGGGCCGGCCCAGGCGAAGTGCACCCCGTCGAGGACGGCGTCGTCGTCGTAGCGGGTGCTCGGTGACACCCCGGCCGGCACCCGGTCGAAGTAGGTGCCGAGCAGGGCGCGCAGGACCTGACGCGGCCCTGGTCCCATCTCGCGCGCCGCAACGCCCCTCGGCACCGCGCTGTAGGCGATCTCGGCGTGGTCCGCTTCGCTGAAGCCGCTCGCGCGGTCGATCGCGTCGCTCAACGCCTGCAGGCGTTCCTGCTCGGCGGGGTCGGCGAAGCGCTCTTCACGCCAGATGCCAGCCAGCGGGATCACCCGGTCGCCGTCGGAGACCGACGTCCGGTTGGCGGTGACGAGATCCGAAGGGGCCCGGCGCACCAGCACGGCCCGCTCGGCCAGGTCGGCGGGCAGTGAGCAGATCAGCTCGCGGGCCAGGTCCTCGACCCGGGCGAGGGGGCGGTTGACCGCTCCGCCCAACAGCGGCGACGACGCCGGGTCGGCGCCTAGGAAGCACGGCGTCGTGGCAACGACCTCACCGCCGACGACGAGGTTGTTGAGAGACACGTGGTGCCCGCCGAACCTCCAGCCCCACGGCGCCGCGCCACGGGGGTCGCCGAAGACCCGCAGGTAGTAGAGGCCGGGGTCACGGCCCCGCTCACGATCGAAGCTCACAGTGAACCCCTCGATGTGGTCGAGGACGTTCTCCAGTCCGAGGATCGTGGCCACCGTGACGTAGCCGGCGGTCGACAGCCCCGTCGAGACCAGCCGCATCGCCGCCCGCTGCTGGGCCGGCCGCTGCGCGTGGAACGTGAGGCCGCCGTGATCGGTCGGGGTGTAGAACCAGCGGCGCCGCTCCGCGTCGCCGGCGCTGTCGGCCGGAGCCTCACCTACTGCGACGCCTCGCTGATCGGCGTCGAGGAGCTCGAGCCAGGCTGCGGCCGCCCCGGCCATGAGGTCCGCGACCTCCCGTGCTGCACCCCGATCTCCGCCGACGTCGCCCATCGACAGCAACGTAGTTGGTGGGGACCGCAGGTGAGGGGGTCACGGGCACGGCCATTGCCGGGCGGCTCCCGGCTCTCTAGTGTCGACATCGTTACCTCCGGTCGGCGACGGCGCCGGCCGCTGCGTCGAGGAGGACCCGTGCCCACGCCCACCGATTCACGCCGTGACCTGCTCACCGTCATCGCCTCGATGCGGGCGGCCCCGGGGAAGCGGGAGGAGCTGCGCCGGACACTCGAGGCGCTGGTCGCACCGACGACAGTGGAGCGGGGCTGCGTCAACTACGACCTGCACCAGGGTCTCGAGGACCCGGACAGGTTCTTCTTCTACGAGAACTGGGAGTCCGCTGCCGACCTCGATGCGCACCTCGCCGCGCCGCACCTCACCGCCTTCGCGGCGCGCATCCCCGAGCTGCTCGACGAGCAGGGCCTCACGGTCAACCGGGTGTCTCGCATCGCCTGAGCGCGGGGCCGACGGCGCTCCCCGGCCCGCGCCGGCGGGGACGGCACGGACCCCGACACCCGCCGGCGGCGCTCCC
>JAKABK010000293.1 GCA_021796905.1 Actinomycetes bacterium | reverse complement strand
GGCAGCGTAGCGAGGCTCGGCTCGGCGCCGGCGTCCGGCCCCGGTGGGCTCCCGCCCGCGCCGGGCGCGCCGGGTCCCCCGCGCCGGCGGCGCGCCGCCTCGAAGCAGAGCACCGCAGCGGCGATCCCGACGTTGAGCGACTCCGACCCGGCCTCCATCGGGATCGTCACCGTCCCGTCGAGGTGCGAAGCGAGCTCCGCCGCCAGGCCGGTCGCTTCGTTGCCGAGGACGATCGCGCACCGCCCTGCCAGGTCGGCCCGGAGGTAGTCGACGCCGCCGCTGGCGGCGGTCCCGAGCCGGGTGATCCCCCGGGCAGCGAGAGCATCGAGGACCTCGACGGGTTCGGCCCCGTTGACCACCGGCACCCGGAAGATCGCCCCTGCCGACGCCCGGACGGTCTTCGGGTTGAGCAGGTCCACCGAACCGGCACAGCTGACGACCAGGTCGGCGCCGGCCGCGGCCGCCGATCGCAGCACGGTCCCGGCGTTGCCCGGGTCCCGGACACCGGCACAGACCACCACCAGGGACGGGTCGAGCCCGGCGAGCTCGGCGAGGCTCCGGGATGGGTCGGAGACCACCGCCACGACCGGTTGGGGGCTGACGGTGTCGGCCACCCTGGCCAGGACCCCGGCCTCGAGGTCGAAGACCCCGGCGCCGGCGTCGAGACAGCGCCCCACGAGGTCTCTCAGCGCGGGACCGGCGCCGGGATCGAGGTACACCGACTCGACCCGACCGGCGGCGAGCGCCTCGGCGAGCAGCTTGGCGCCCTCGACGACGAAGACCCGCTCGTCGCGCCGGGCGCTCGGTCGCCCGGCCAGGCGCCGGAGACGTCTGACCCTCGGGTGGCGGTACCCGAGGGCGGCCAAGGAACGCTCCGTCGGGCTCAGGCCGACGCCGACCCCGCCGCCGGGACGGCCTGGCGGGCGACCTCCACCAGTGCGGCGAAGGCCGCCGGGTCGCGCACTGCGAGGTCGGCGAGGACCTTGCGGTCGACTTCGACACCCGCGGCACGCAAGCCGGCCATGAACCGGCTGTAGCTCATCGTGTGCTGACGGGCGGCGGCGTTGATCCGCTGGATCCACAGCTGACGGAAGTCGCCCTTGCGAGCCCGGCGGTCCCGGAAGGCGTACTGCAGGGAGTGCAGGACCTGTTCGTTGGCGGCCCGGTAGCTACGGCTCTTGTTGCCGTAGTAACCCTGGGCGGACTCGAGCACCGCACGACGGTGCTTCTTCGCGTGTACAGCCCGCTTGACTCGTGCCATGGCGGTCTCCTTTGGGGGTCGGGGGGGCTCAGAGACCGAGCAGGCGCTTGACGGCCCGCACGTCCCCGGGGGCGACGTCGGTCTCGTGGGTGAGCCGGCGGGTCCGGGTGCTCGACTTCTTCTCGAGCAGGTGGTTGTGGAAGGCCCGCCGGCGGCGTAGCTTCCCGGTCCCGGTCACCTTGAAGCGCTTCGCGGCGCCCCGGTCGGTCTTCATCTTCGGCATCGCTGCTCCTAGTGGTCGATCGGGGTTGACGGGGCGGGGGGCAGGCCCGGGACACCGGCGGCGGAGACCGCCGGCGCGCTCCCCGGCTCGCCTCCCTGGGGGGCGGCGCCGGCGCCACCGGAACGCCCGGCTTGGTGGGCCCGGCGGTCCGGTGCGAGCACCATGATCATGTTCCGGCCGTCGAGCTTCGGCTCCGACTCGACCTTGGCGACCGCTCCGACCGTCTCGGCGACGTGGTCGAGGATCTTCTTGCCCAGCTCCGGATGGCTCATCTCCCGTCCCCTGAACATGATCGTGATCTTCACCTTGTGACCGTCGCCGAGGAACTTGGCCACCTGCCTGGTCTTGGTGTCGAAGTCGCCGGTGCCGATCTTCGGCCGGTACTTCATCTCCTTGATGCTGGTGCTGGTGGTCTTCCGGCGGGACTCCTTGGCCCGCTGGGCGGTCTCGTAGCGGTAGCGGTTGAAGTCCATGATCCGGCACACCGGCGGGTTGGCGTCGGGGGCCACCTCGACCAGGTCGAGGTCCAGGTTGCGGGCGATGGCCAGCGCCTCCGGGAGGGGCTTGACCCCGAGCTGGGCGCCTACGGGATCGATGAGACGGACTTCACGGGCTCGGATCCGCTCGTTGATGCGGTGGTCACCCTGGTCGGCGGGGGCTATTGCGACATCACTCCTCGGTCAGTGCTCCTCGTGCGGGCGCGAAACAGGCAGGCGTCAGGAAGCCAACGCCCACCCTTCGGCGGTCATTCCGACCTGGCGCACCTTGCCGAAGCGGACCTCGGGCATCTCCGGTGGCCAGGTGGGGGCGCGTGCGCCCCGCTTCCTTGGTTGTCGAAAGCTCTAGGGTAGCGCGGTGAGCACCCTGTGGACACCCGACGGTGAGCGACCGATCCGCCGAAGCGAACCGCAGCCCCAACCACCCCCCTCCGCCGGTCCGGGGCCCGGCGACCCCGAGCTCGACGCCGATCTCGAGGCCGAGATGGCAGAGGTCCGAGAACAGCTCGCCCGCACCCCGGCGGAGGTGGTGGTCGCCAACCACGCTCTCGGTCTCTGGCAGCTCGCCGTGGTGCACCTCAGCCTCGACCCACCCCAGCTCGGCGAGGCCCGGGTTGCGATCGACGCCTTCGCTGCCCTCGTCGAGGGGATGGCCGGACGTCTCGGGGAGGCCGAGCCGCAGCTCGTCGTCGCACTCGAGCAGCTCCGTCTCGCCTTCGTCGAGCGCGCCCGGACCGGCCGGGCCGGCGGCTGACCGGCTCCCCCGGCGGCACCCGGCGGCACCCGGGGAGCTCCGAGGCGTCATCGGGGCTCGATCGCGCCGGCCTCCCACTGGCCCCCCCGACCGGCGATGATCCCGAAACCGACCCGGGTGCCGACCGCGATCTGCCGGGACCCGTCGGCGATCTGGGTGCAGTGGAAGCCGACGACGCTGCCGTCGTCGGCGGTGACCTGACCGAGGCCGATCTCGGCGTCGAACGCGCTGACCACCCCGGTGGTGACCTTCGGGCGGCGGCTCACGGCACGATCTTGGCGATCGGGAGCTCGATGATGTCGCTCGCCCCGAGGTCCTTCAGCTCGGGGATCAAGGTGTTGATCTCCGCTTTGGGGACCACCGCCTCGACCGCGAAGGCGTCCCCGCCGAACAGCTGGGACACCGTCGGGGCCTTCATCGCCGGGAGGCGGGCGATCACCGCGTCGAGGGCGCCGGCGGCGACGTTGAGCTTGACCAGGACCCGCTGGCGGGCGACGAGCGCCCCTTGGAGCAGGGTGTGCAGCTGCTCCATGGCGTGACGCGACGCCGGGTCGCCGTACGCGGCCGGGTTGGCGATCAGCTCGGTGGAGGAGGTGAGCACCGTGTCGACGATGCGCAGCCCGGCGGCCCGCAGCGCCCGCCCGGTCTCGGTGATCTCGACCACCGCGTCGGCGATCTCGGGGATCTTGGCCTCGGTGGCCCCGTGGGAGAGCCGCACGTCGGCTTGGATCCCGTGCCCCCGAAGGAACCGCTCGGTGAG
>JAKABK010000292.1 GCA_021796905.1 Actinomycetes bacterium | reverse complement strand
CGGGGCGGCGGCTGCCTATGTCCGGGAGAAGATGACCAACCTCAGGGCCGGGATGTTCCTCGAGATCGCCACCACCACCGGAGCGGTCAGTGGCGCCTACCTCACGACGGTCCTTCCCGCCAGGTTCCTCTTCATCCTCTTCGGTGTGGTGCTCGGGTACTCCTCGTTCGCCACTTTCCGCAAGCGCCACTCCGATCAGCCCCTCACCGTCTCCAACGACCGGATCGCCAACTACTTCGACCTCCACGGCTCGTACTACGACACCGCCGAGCGCAGGGAGATCACCTACAAGGTGGTCGGCACCAAGGCCGGTTTGGTGCTCATGTACGTCGCCGGGCTGGTCAGCGCGCTGCTCGGGATCGGCTCGGGTGCGTTGAAGGTGCCGGCGATGGACAGCGCGATGCACCTGCCGATGAAGGTCTCCACCGCGACGAGCAACTTCATGATCGGCGTGACCGCCGCGGCCAGCGCCGGGGTCTACTTCGTCCGGGGCCAGATCGACCCGATCATCGCCGCCCCGGTCGCCGCCGGCGTGCTGCTCGGCGCCACCTTCGGGGCCCGGGTGCTCGGCAAGATCACGAGCAGGACAGTCCGGCTGATCTTCGTCGTCGTGCTGGTGGCGATATCCCTGGAAATGCTCCAGAAGGGAATCTTCCCGTGACCACAGACCACCCGGACCACCCGTCCCCGCAGGTGCCGCCGTCGGCCGACGACACCGACCAGGCCCCGGGGTCGACCCGGCGCCGCCAGCTCACCCCCGAGCAGGCAGCCGCGATGGAGGAGAAGATCCGCAAGGTCGAGATCGCGATCAGCCTCGTCCTGCGCATCGGGGTGAGCGTGAGCGTGATCGTCGTCGCCGTCGGCCTCGGGATCATGTTCGCCCACCACAGCCCCTACACCTCGATCACCGGTAGCTACTCCTACTCACATCTCACTTCCCGCGCGACTGTCTTCCCCCACACCTTCGCCGAGCTCGGCAAGGCCATCGGGGCCGGCGAGGGTCGGGGCGTGGTCGTGCTCGGGGTGCTGCTGCTGATCCTCACCCCGATCCTCAGGGTGGCGGTCGGTGTGCTGTCGTTCCTCTACGAAGAGGACATCCCGATGGCGATCGTCACCCTCTACGTGCTGGCTGTGCTGGTCGGGTCGTTCTTCCTCGCCGGGGCGTGATCCGCCGATGGCCACCACCGTCGACCGGACCCTCCCGCTGCCGCTGTGGGCGCAGGTCGCGGACGACCTGACCCGGCGGGTCTCCGAGGGCCAGTTCGACGAGCACTTCCCGACCGACGACGAGCTGTGCGAGACCTACGGGGTGAGCCGCAACACCGCCCGTGAGGCCGTCCGTAGGCTCGCCGCGGAGGGGTTGGTCCGTCGCCAACGGGGCCGGCCGACGGCTGTCGCCCGGCCGGTGGTCGAGCAGAGCATCCACTCCCTCTACAGCCTGGCGTCGACGGTGCGGGGACAGGGCCTGGAGGAGCGCAGCGAGATCCTCACCACCGACCGGCGGCGGGCGACACCGGAACCCGCTTCGCGTCTCGGCTGCGGGCTGCGCGACGAGGTCGTCTACATCGAACGTCTCCGTTACGCCGGCGCCGAGCCGATCGCCTGGGACCGCTCGTGGCTTCCGGCAAACCTCGCCGCACCCCTGCTCGACGCCGATCTGTCCTCGGGCGGGCTGTACGAGGCGCTGTCGACCCACTGCTCGGTCAGGATCACCGGGGGGTCCGAGAGGATCGTA
Source organism: Actinomycetes bacterium (assembly GCA_021796905.1). Lineage (GTDB taxonomy): Bacteria > Actinomycetota > Acidimicrobiia > Acidimicrobiales > Palsa-688 > JAKAQB01. Next base: position 1,768 of record JAKABK010000292.1, on the reverse strand, counting down.
CCGGTGGTCGGGGGCCCTAGCGAACGGAGGCTCCTGCGGATGCCCCCAGGGGTCGCGGCTTTCTGCACCGAGCGCCTGGTCAACTCCGGCGACGTCCCGGTCGAGTGGCGCCGCAGTGTCATCCGCGGGGACCGCTACTGCCTGGTCGCAACCTGGCCGACCCCGCCGAGGAGCTGACAGGCGACGGTGGTTCCCTGGCTGCCCGGCGCTCTCGTCGCCCGCTGCCAGCTGTACCGGCTGTCGGTCCCTAGCTGGCGGGGGGATCCGAGCGCTCGGTGGTGGGGGGATCCAAGCGCTCGACCACCCGGCGCAACCGCTCCATCCGCCCGAAGAGGTGGTCCCGGGACCGGTCGGCTACGGCGTCGAGGGCAGCGATGTCGTCGAGACGCCACTGGGTGACCACCAGGGGTTTGAGCACCTGGTCGTGATGGAGCCGCAGATCGTAGATCCCGGCCGCCGCTATCGCCCGGGCGTGGCGGGAGAAATCCTCGATCGTGGTGCCGGGCATCTCGAAGGCGGTCACCTGCCGGTCGATCGCCTCCACCGTCGAGGACGGGTCGACCGCCAGAGCGGCGGAGACCAGCTCCCGGTAGAACAGGTGGTGGCGGTTCTCGTCGGCGGAGATCCGTTTCATCACGCCGGCGCCGACCGGGTCGAGCAACCGACCGGTGTTCCAGTGCGAAACCCGGGTCGCCAGCTCCTGGAGCGCGAGGTAGACCACGCCGTCGAGCAGGCCGCCGGCCCGGACCCCCGGGTCGAAGCCGGAGGTGAGCTGGCGCATGCGCGCCCGCTCCAGCTTGACCAGGTCGAGATGTCGGGTGACACAGATCCAGTCGCGCAGCACGATGGCGTGGCGTTGCTCCTCGGCCGCCCAACGACGGCTCCACTCCCCGAGAGCCGAGCACGAACGGAAGGCGTCGGCCAGGGCGGCGAAGTAGTGGGGAAGGTTGTCCTCGGTGAGCAGGTTCACGAACAGCGCCGAGCGGACCCCCTCGGGCAGCGGATCGACCGGCGGGGGCGGCGTCTGGCCGGCTCCGCAGCGCTCACCGAGCTCCCAGGGGACCAGCTCGTGGGGGAACCACTCCTTGGACTGCTCCGGGTGACGTTCCAGCAGGCGACCGGCGGCATCGTCGAGCACCTCCGCCAGCTCGGTGGAGCCGATCCGCCCGCTCGTGCCGGCGCCGGCCCCCTCCGAGCAGCCCTGCAGTCCTTGACGGTCCATCGGTGGTCTCCATGGGCAGGACGACGAGCAGGCTCGGGCGGTGGGCGCCCCGGTGCAGCCCGTACCCCCGAGGATCCTAGGAGGCTACACGACGGCCGCCGCGCCCGAGGCCCACCGGACCCCGAGGCCGGGATGGCTCCCCCCGCCCCCGGTCCAGATCCCACGAAGATGGAACGATGACCACCTACTTCACCGCCGACCTGCACCTCGGTCACCAGAACATCATCGGGTACTGCGGCCGGCCGTTCCACAGCGTCGGCGAGATGAACGCCGTGCTGGTCGCGAACTGGAACGCCGTCGTCGGCCCGCACGACACCGTCCACGTCCTCGGCGACGTCGCCATGGGTCGGCGGGAGGAGTCGATGCCGCTCATCGGTCGTCTCGCCGGGCACAAGATCCTGTACCCGGGGAACCACGACCGATGCTGGTACGGACACGGGGACCGAGCTCTCCACCTGGAACAGGAGTACCTCGACGCCGGGTTCGACGAGGTCCGCCAGGGGCCGGTCACGCTGAGCGTCGGATCCCGGGAGGTGCTCGTCTGCC
>JAKABK010000291.1 GCA_021796905.1 Actinomycetes bacterium | reverse complement strand
GCCTGCGCCTCGCCGGCTGGAACTTCACCGGCAACGCCTCGGGCTGACCGGCTGGTGGGGGCTCCGCCCGCTCTCGGGGGACCGCCGAGCCGGCCCTCAGCCGAGCTGCCCTCAGCCCAGCGGCCCGTAGTACAACGTGTTGCTGAAGGAGCGCAGCCGGTAGCTGTTGGGCGGTAGCGGGCTCATCCAGACGTGCGCGTAGTCGGGGAGACCGTCACGGTTGCCGAGCGCTCCGAGCGCTCCGAGCGCTCCGATGGCTACCGCCGCGGGCTCCGACACGAGCTCTCCGGACGCGCAGTTGGGGGTGCAGGTGTTCTCGACCAGGGTGCCCCGGCCGGTCGCGACCGTCGCTCCCCAGGTCGTCCAGGTCAGGTCCTCGAGGTAGGTGTTGGAGGCGGCGCAGGTGAGCACGAAATGCGTCGGTCGTAGAGCGAAGCGGGCGCCTCCACAGTCGCGTACCCACACCGTCGCCGTGGCGCTCGCCGCCCCATGACCACTGACCCAAGAGGCCCCCGGGAGGTTCCCGGTCCCCCCCTCGGCAGCGTCGAGCGCCGGTCGCCTCGGTCGGGGGTCCGCGGAGCGGTCCGGTCCGGGCAGGATGGGGTGGTGACGGTGACCGTCGTCCAGCTGAGCGACACCCATCTCTGCGCCGAGCCGGGTCCCGGTCGCAACGGCCGTGACCCCGATCTCCGGGTCGGTGCGGTCATCTCGGCTCTGCGCCGGACCCTCGGCGGGAGGTCCCCGCAGCTGGTGCTGCTCACCGGGGACCTCACCGACGACGGCAGCGAAGCGGGTTGCCGGCGGCTCGCCGGCCTGCTCGCCCCCCTCGGGGCCCCGGTCGTCGCCGTCCCCGGCAACCACGACCTCGGACCCGAGCTCGAGGCGGTGTTCGGTCCCCCCGGCCCGGTCGAGATCGGCGGATGGCGGGTCGTCGCCGTGTCGTCGCGGGTGCCGGGCAGGGTCGAGGGTGCGTCGGACCCCGACACGCTCCTCGGCGTCCTCGACACCGCCCCGGCCGGCGCCACGCCCGGGTCCACCCCGGTAGTCGGGACGCCGACGATCCTCGCTCTCCACCACCCCCCCGACGGGCCGAGCGCCCACCCCTGGTTCCAGCTCGGGGGCGCGTCCCGGCTCCTGGCAGGTCTCGCTGGCCGCCCCCAGGTCCGCCTGGTGCTGAGTGGTCACCTCCACCAGCCCTTCGAACGCCGGCGTGGCCGGCTCTGCCTGCTCGGCGCGCCCTCGACCCTCTACGCCATCCGCCACCAAGGGCGGTCCTGGACGCCCGACGACACCGTGGTCTGCGGCGCCCGCGTCCTGCACCTCGACCCGGGCGGCGGATGGTGGACCGAGCTGGTCGGGATCGGTCCCGAGGTGGGCACCAGCGACCCGGGGACCGACGGGACCGCCACGCACCGACCCGGGTGGTGAGGGGCGACGAGCCGGCCCCGGCCGGACCGGCGCACTGGGTGCCCCCGATGCTCGCCCGGCTCGTGGCGCCCGACCAGCACGGGAGCCCTGGAGGATGGCAGTACGAGCGCAAGCTCGACGGTTTGCGTTGCATCGCGGTGAGAAACGGTCCCCGTGTCGAGCTTTGGTCCCGCAATCACCTCTCCTACACCGACCGTTTCCCGGGGGTGGCGTCCGCCCTGCTCGGACTGGGGGCCGACGACTTCGCCCTCGACGGTGAGCTCGTCGCTTTCGAAGGCAGGTCGACGAGCTTCGCCCGCCTGCAGCGGCCCGGCCCGGCCGACTCGCCGGTCCTCGTCGCCTTCGACCTGTTGCACCTGCTCGGCCGCGACACCACCGCCCTCAGCCTCCGGGAGCGCCAGGACCTGCTCCGTCGACTGCTCGCCGAGCCCGCCCAGCCGCTCGGGGCGGTCGAGATGGTCGAGGTTCTCGAGGGTGACCCTGCCGTCCTGCTGCGCCGCGCCTGCGATGCGGGGTGGGAGGGCCTGGTAGCCAAACGCCGGGACGCCCCGTACCGCTCGGGTCGCTCCCCGGAGTGGCAGAAGCTCAAGTGCCGCGCCTCGCAGGAGCTGGTGATCGCCGGCTGGACCGAGCCAACCGGGACCCGCTCCGGACTGGGGGCGCTGCTGGTCGGCTACTACGACGGAGAGGGGAGGCTGCGTTACGCCGGCAAGGTGGGGACCGGGTTCGACGAGCCGACGCTGCGCTACCTGCACTCGGAGCTGACGGCGCGCGAGCAGTCCCGGAGCCCGTTCGCCGATCCAGTGGCGGTGAAAGGCGCCCACTGGGCGCGCCCGGAGCTGGTCGGGGCGGTCAGCTTCGGCGAGTGGACCGCCGCCGGCCGCCTCCGTCACCCGTCGTTCCAGGCCCTGAGGCCCGACAAGCCGGCCAGTGAGGTCCGCCGCGAGGTGCAGGGTTGACGGTTCGACTCGCGCGCTGGTGGGTACCCGAACAGCCGTACCCAACCCGACTTGGAGGTCCGATGGGCGTCATCCTGGTGGTCCTGCTGCTCGCCGTGCTGCTCGCCGGCGTCGGCTTCGCCATCCACCTCCTGTGGTGGATCGCGGCGATAGTGTTCGTGTTCTGGGTGGTCGGCTGGGCTCTCGCCAAGGGAGAGGCGGCCGGGTCGCGCCGGCGCTGGTACCGGCGGTACTGACCCGGATCGACCAGACTGGTCTCCGTGCCGATCCAGCGCCTCAACCACGCCGTCCTCTGGGTCCGGGACCTGCAGGCCAGCGCCCGCTTCTACTGCGACGTCCTCGGCCTACGAGCCCGGGCGGAGATCCCCGGGAGGGCCCTGTTCCTCGCAGCTCCCGACACCACCAACGACCACGACCTCGGGCTGTTCGCCCTCGGTCCCGGAGCCGGTCCCACCGAGGCCGGTACCCGCACCGTGGGGCTGTACCACCTGGCGTGGGAGGTCGACACCCTCGAGGAGCTGGCGCGTCTGCGCGAGGCGCTGGACGCCGCCGGCGCCCTGGTCGGGTTCTCGGACCACACGGTGTCCAAGTCGCTCTACGCCAAGGACCCCGACGGTATCGAGCTGGAGGTCGCCTGGATGGTCCCCGCGGCGCTGGTCGCCGGCGAGAGCGGGGCAGGGGTCGCCCCCCTCGACCTCGACGCCGAGATCGCCCGCTACGGTCCGCGGACCCTGACCCGCTCCCTTACCGAAGCTTGACCTGAGCGCGTACCCGTGGAGGGAACTGGATGCCTAGCGTGAGCTGGTGATCTACCGAATCTTCGAGCTGTTCCACGTCGATTTCGAGCCCCACCACCGCCACCCGCTCGGGCGGGCCGTACTGGCGGCGACGGTCGTCTCGGTCGTCGGTTCCCTCCTAGCCGACGCCGCCCTGGTAGCGGTCGGCACGTCGGTCTGGCCGGGTCTCGAGGGATACGTGCACTTCCGCTTCGGTGATTACGCCACCCTGACGATCATCGGGGTCCTGATCGCCTGCGCGGCTTGGCCGATAACCAGCCGGATCACCTCCCGTCCCCGCTGGCTGTTCTTCCGCATGGCGGTCCTCGTCACCTTGGCGCTGTAC
>JAKABK010000290.1 GCA_021796905.1 Actinomycetes bacterium | reverse complement strand
ATAGTTCGCCGCTCGCACCCGCGATCCGAAAGGCACGATGTAGCACCTGGTGGTAGGCGCTGTTCATGTCCTCGGCCACCCGAACAGCATCGCGCTCGTGTGCCCATCGCGCGCCGCGCTTTCTTGCTCATCCTGAGGTCGGCCGGGCGGCGCCGAGGGGCGTCGGCCAGTGGGCGAGGTTCTCGATCCTGACGGTGGCGCCGGTGTGGGGGGCGTCGACGAACTGGTTGTTGCCGATGTAGATGCCGACGTGGCCGGGGAGGCCGGCGATGAACTCGCCGGGGTTGAAGAAGACGAGATCACCGGGGGCGAGAGCGCCGAGGGGGACGTGCGGGAGGGAGGACCATTGCGCTTCGGAGGTGCGGGGGATGGCGATCCCGGCGGCCGCGTAGGCGGCCTGGGTGAGCCCGGAGCAGTCGAAGCCGACACCGGGGGTCTCGCCGCCCCATCGGTAGGGGGTGCCGATCTGGGCGAGGGCGTAGCTGACCGCCTCGGAGGCGGCCGGGCTGGGGGCAGAGGCGGTCGGGGCCGGGGCCGCGTAACTGGCGGCGTAGGAGAGGATCTCGGCGACGTAGGCCTGGGAATGGTTGTAGGCGTAGATGGCACCGGGGATGTCGGTCCCGTCCTGGGCGCCGTTGGCGCAGAGGTCTCTGGCAGCGGCGTAGATGGCGTCGGTCGGGTCGAACGGGCTCGGCGGGCTGGCCCCGCCGGGCGGGACGGGAGCGTCGTAGGCGGCAAAGGTTGCCGCCAGGAACTGCATGGGACCGACGGCGCCGGCGGAGGAGGTCTGTGTGTCGGCGCCGAAGTCGGTCTCGACGCGCCCGATCCCGGCGAGGACCGTCCAGGGAAGCCCCGGGCAGGTGGCAGCGGCTGCCTCGAAGGTCTGGAGGTAGGCGGCGGGGATCGCAGACACGGCCTGCGAGGAAGGGAGGATGTCGGAGGAGAGCAGGGTCGAGCCGGCGAAGACCAGCGAGACGAGACCGCCGGCCGCGGCGGCGATCACGACCACGGCCATTACCAGTCCGACTCCGAAAATCCCGACGGTGCGCAGGGACATGGGCGTGCTCCTTTCGGTGGTTGGGGCGCGCCGGGGATGGGTTCGGCGAAGCCCGACGGTGGCGGCGAGGGTCGGGGGCGCTCGGGGCAGACCGTCGCCGCGACGGTCCGAACGAACCGCTATGAGCTCTGTGGTGCCAGGTTCTCGGCGCGGATCATGCGGCGCAGGCTGGTGCGGGCTGCGGCGAGGTCGTCTTCGAGCTCGCCGACGCGGGCCTCGAGGTCGGCGCTCTCGGACTGCCGGCGGGCGAGAGCGGCCTCGAGGTCAGCGTTGTGACGGGTGAGCTCGTCGACCCGGGCAACCAGGTCGGCCTTGGCCAGGTCGTCCATCCGGGATCCGAGGGCGAGGGACAGCTGGTGTTGTTGGGTGTCGCGTTCGGCTCGCAGCCGGCCGATCTCGGCACGGGCCAAAGCCAGGTCGGTGGCCACCCGAGGTGTGTCCCGAACTGGCTGCCGGCCGGCCGCTCGTAGAGGCCCTTGGCGAGCCCGGGCTGCCTCGACGGCTTCGCGAACACCGGCGGCGTGGACCAGCCAGGTCGACACGCCGGCCCGCCGTGCCACCGACGCGAAGGTGATCGGCGTGCCCTCGGCGGCCATCGCTTCCAAGGCGGCGAGCACACCGGCTCGCTTCGTCGTGGCCTCGGCGCGCCGCGCGCCGATCATGGCATCGGCTCGCGACGCGGCGGTCACGGCCTGTCCTCGACCCGCAACGGGATCAGCTTGCGGCCGTCGGTGGCGTCCCGGCCGGCGCGCATCTTGCGCAGGGTGGCGCTGGCGGCTTCGACCTCGACCCGCTCGGTCTCGGGCAGGGAGGCGAGCCGGTCGCGCATCACCGCCGCGACCCCGTCGAACGCGGTCGCCTGGTCGGCGAGGTTGCGCACCACGAACCCGTCCGCGTCCATGGCCAGCGCCGTCTCGCGGTCGGCCCGCAGGGCGTTGATGTGCTCCTCGATGGCAGGCAGGTAGGACGGGTCGGGCCGGTAGAAGCCGCACCCGGCGCACTGGAAACGGATCGGGCAGGCCTTCCCGCCTGCTTTCACGTTGGCCGGTTCGATACAGTTGCCGAACGGAACCGCCACGGAGCGAAGCTCGTAGCTCGTAGCCGAACCCGATCCGGGCCGGGGGCTGCCAGTGCGGTCGGCCACGTGGCGGCTCATGATCTTGATGGCCTGGCGTTTCCGTTTCAGGCTGACCGTGTAATAGCCCTGGGTGACCTGCATGTCCTTGTGGTCCATGAGCTCTTTGAGGATCTCCACCCCCACCCCGGCATCGGCGTGGCGCTGGGCGTAGGAGTGGCGGAAGGCGTAGGGGTAGATCGCCTTTCGGTCGAAGGGCAGCGGGGTGCCGTCGGGGCCGGGGACGTCGCTGGTGAGCACCGGGATGGCGCCCACCCAGGCCCGTAGCGCCTGGGCGAGGCGGATGGCAGTGAGGTGCCCGGGTCCCTGCGACTGGTTGGGCGCCGGGAACAAGAAGCCCTCGGCACACGCGGGCAGCACCAGGCCGGAGCGGTGCTGACGCCACCGGTCGATGGCCGCAGCGGTCTCGGCGGTGATCGGCAGCCGCCGCCGCAGCCGGCGCTTCTTGTGGTTGTCGTAGACGAGGGCGTGCTCGCCGCTGTCGGTCTCGACGCAGTCGAGGGCGAGGGAGACCACTTCTCCGGGACGGCGCCCGGTGTCTCGCAGCACCACGTACGCGGCGGCGAACATCGCCTTGGTGTCGGTTGCCGACCACACTCGCCCGTAGGTCCGATCCGCGCCGACCAGGTCGAGATGGGCGTCGAGCTGCGCGATGACCGTCTCGGGGATCGCCTTTCCGATCTCGTCTTCGTTGGCCTCGGTGGCGACGATCCGCTGCGACGAGCTGCGAACGAAGATCCCCGGCAGCTCGTCGAGCAGCCCGCTGGCGCGCCCGAGGTCGATGACCGCCCAGAACCGCGCCCACAGGCCCCGGCGGTAGTGGCTGTCGTAGAGGCGGCCGTCGGTCCGGGTGGCGCCTTTCACCGCCTCGTAGACAGCGGTCACTTCGGCGAAGCCGAGTCCGCCCGGGTCATGGCCGCCCCCCGGCCGGCGGGCGAGGGTCGCCGAGGCGATCGTGGCCACCTGGACGGCGCGCTTGACCTCGCCCGTGGCGGGGTGGATCGTGGCCACCCAGTGTTTGGTGGCCTGGCGCAGCCAGTCCTGGCGGATTGGGCCGAAGTCGATCGTCGCCATGTTGGGACGCCGCCCCACCCTCGGAGTCTCCAAGTCGAGCGCCAGGCAGTCCCACACGTCGCCGTCGGCGTGGTCGATCCCCAAGAACGCCTCGAACTTGAGCGCGACGACGCGCCACGCCATGCGCGCATATGCGGCCACGTTGCCGGTCTTGGGAACGCGCTGGCGCAGCTCCTCGTAGGAGGTGGTGGCCAGCGTGTCCAGGTCGCCCAGCGCGCCGGCGAGGCTCCTGATCGCCGACGGGTCGATC
>JAKABK010000289.1 GCA_021796905.1 Actinomycetes bacterium | reverse complement strand
AACATCACCGGTTGGACCACCGCGAACACGAGCAACGCCGGGGTGCGGGTGTAGGCGATCAGGTTGCGCTTGGTGACCGTGAGGCCGTCGGAGACACCCCAGCGCAGCCGGGACCCGAGCCCGGGCCGGGAGGCGGGAGCGACCGCCGGTCGGGCAGTTCCGGTGAGGGTGGTCATCGGGCTCCTCCCCGGTCGTCGCGTCCGGGCCCGCCGGAGCGTCTGCGTCGCCGGCGCCGCCCGCGCCGGCCGTCGCTCCCGGTGTCGTCCTCGGCTGCCTGGTGGCCGGTCAGGGCGAGGAACACGTCGTCGAGCGACGGCCTCCGCAGCGCCAGCCCGGTGGTCTCCACGCCGGCGGCGTCGAGGTTGCGGACCGTCTGGACCACCGCTCGGGAACCGCGGTTGCCGACCCGGATGCTGACCCTGGCGTCGTCGGCGTCGATCATCGGAGCGGTCTCCGACAGCTCCGCGACCGCCGCGGCCGCGGCCTGCAGCCGGGCCCGGTCGACCACACCGAAGTCGACCACGTCGCCGCCGACCTTGTCCTTCAGGGTCTCGGAGGTCCCGGCGGCGATGATCTTGCCGTGGTCGATGACGATGATCTCGTCGGCGAGCTCGTCGGCCTCCTCCAGGTACTGGGTGGTGAGCAGCAGGGTCGTGCCGCCCGAGACAAGGTCGCGGATGATCCCCCACATCCCGTTGCGGCTGCGCGGGTCGAGCCCGGTGGTCGGCTCGTCGAGGAACAGCACCGCCGGCTCGGCGACCAGGCTCGCCGCCAGGTCGAGGCGCCGGGCCATCCCCCCCGAGTAGGTCCGGGCCGGGCGGTTCGCGGCGTCGAGGAGCTCGAAGCGCTCCAGCAGCTCCGCGGCGCGCTCCCGGGACCTCGCCTTGGAGAGGTGGTACAGCCGACCGAGGATCTCGAGGTTCTCCCTGCCGGTCAGCTCCTCTTGGATCGCGGCGCTCTGGCCGGCCAGGCCGATGATCTCCCGGACGGCGTCGGGTTGGCGGACCACGTCCCGGCCCTCGATCAGCGCGGTCCCCCCGTCGGGGCGTACCAAGGTGGTGAGGATACGCACCGCGGTGGTCTTGCCGGCCCCGTTGGGGCCGAGGACGCCGAGGATCTTGCCGCGCCCGACCGAGAAGTCGATCCCCCGCAGCGCCTGGACCGCGCCGAAGGACTTGCGCAGACCCTCGACGAGGATCGCGGGACCGCTGCTGTCGGATGTGGTCATCGCTGCTCCGGTTCGCCTCGGGGGCCTACATCCTCCCCGATCCCCGACGCAACGGTGGGGGCGGTGGCCGAACCGGGTGCGGCCGAGCCGGGTGGGGGCGGCGGCTGCGCGGCGCGAGCAGCGGGCCGGCTGCGTCCCGTCGGGGAGCTCAACGGGGCCCGGAGGCCAGCTCGCAGGCGGCGTCGATGACCGCCAGGTGCACCGCGGCGGACGGGAGGTTCCCGTACATCTCGCCGGTCGCCGGGTCGGCGGCCTCGGCGAGCGGGCCGTCCGCTCGGGCGAAGCCGAGCGCCGCCTCCATCCGTTCGTTGGCCTCCTCCCAGCGGCCGAGGCGGGCGAGGGCCCGCACCGCCCACAGCGAGGAGAGCAGGTCCGGGCTGTCGGGCCCGGGGCGACCGTCGTCGGCGCCTTCGGGGAGCCGGTAGACCAGCAGTCCGCTGGCCTGACGCTCGAGGACCCGCCCGACGGTCGCCGCGACCACCGGGTGCCCCGACGGCCACGGGCCCTTCCACGCCACCCGCAGCAGCGCCGCGTCGCTCTCGTCGTCCCCGCTGCCCGCCTCGCGGCGGGTCCCGCCGTCACCTGCGGCCGGCACCGAGCGTCGCAGGGCCCCGTCGGCACCCACCGCTTCGGACTCGATCCAGGCCAGGACCCGGCGGGCCTCCGCCTGCCAGCCCGCCGCCGGCAGGTCGAGCGGGTCGATCGCCCGGGCCCTGCGGGCCGCCCGGTCGAGGCAGACCCACGCCTGGAGCGTGGAGGCGACCAGACGTGCGGGTCGGCCGCTCAGGGCCCACACGCCGGCGTCGGGCAGCTCCCAGTGGTCGGCGACCCAGTCGGCGCCGGCGGCGAGCGCGCCGGGGGCGCCGGCGAGCGGTCCCGGTCCGCGATCACCCCACGGACCGCGATGACTGGCCGACACCGCGAGCTCGACGTCCGCGCACAGGTCGAGGTCCGCCAGCACCCCAGGGACCGACCGGCCGGCGGGTCCGTCACCGGGGCCGGCGGCGGGCCCGGCAGTGGTGGGCCCGGCAGCGGTGGGGCCGGCAGCGGAGCGCGGGGCGGGGGGCGCCTCGTCGTCGCCGGTCCCGGGGGACGAGCCGAAGACGACCGGCTGGCCGCCGCGCCACCCCGACAACGGGACCTCCCGGCGCTCGGGGGGTGGGCCGCCGTCGGCCGCCAGCTGCACCGGCCAGGGCGGCCCAGAGGTCTCCACCGCCTCCCTCGCCCAGCGCTCCGCGGCTTCGGCGTCCTCGTTCATCCCGGCGACGGCGAGGCTCCGGGCGGCCGCGGCGGCGTCGCGCAACCGGCACACCCGGTCGTCGGCGGTGCGCTCGCCCCCGGGCCGGCGGGGCAGTGAGGTGGTGCCGGCGGCGAGCGGGGCCCCGCCGGGGCCGGTCAGGCTGCGCAGGGTCAGCGCCGCCCGCCGGGCGGCGGAGGAGTACTGCCCGTCGAGCGCGAAGGGCGCCAGCCAGCTCCGCCAGGCGGCGGCGGTCTCGTCGAGCAGCCGGAGGGCTCGCCCGACCGACAGGGGCGCGCCCGGTGAGCCCGCCGGGTCGAGGGTGACCACCAGTGACTCCCCGGCGTCGAGGCGGCGCACCGCCCGCCAGCGGGGAAGGTCCCGTCCGAGGGGCGCCGGGTCGAAGCTCGTGCCGGCCCACACCGAGAGCGCGCCGAGCGTGACCCCCTCGCTCCAGGTCTCGACGGTCCGTTCCCGGGAGCCGCAACGCCCGGGGAGGACCTCGACCTCGACCTCCAGGGGGCCGGCGAGGGCGGTCGCGACCCGCACCAGGCGACCGGTGGGCGTGATCGACCCGCCCGACCACAACAAGGCGTCCTCGACCAGCAGGACGCCGTCCGCTGCGCGGAGGGTGGTCGTCGAGACCATCGTGTCGGGGCGGTAGCCCTGCGCGCCGGCGGGAAGGCGCCGGGTGGCGCCCGGCGCCTCGCGCACCGGGCCGACCCTCACCGCCGCCCCGGCCGGGTCGAGCAGGCGCCACAGGGCCGGCTCGCGCTCGAAGCCTCCCGGGCAGTACCAGTCGATCGTGCCGTCGGCGGCGACCAGGGCGCCTCTCGTCCCGTCGGCGATCCAGGCCCGGGCGCTGAGCGGGACCCGGTCGGCGTCGGTCAGCAACTCGGGGGCCGAGACGGTCGGGGTGGCGACGGGGGGTCGGGGGGGCGCAATTGCCGGGCGCGCCCGCTCAGGAGCCGACCTCGACGATCTCGACCTCGAGCTGACCGCTCGGGGCGTCGTAGGAGACCCGGTCACCGCTGCGACGGCCGATCAGGGCCTGCCCGAGCGGA
>JAKABK010000288.1 GCA_021796905.1 Actinomycetes bacterium | reverse complement strand
CCCGGATCAGACTTCCACGCAGTAGACGTTCTCGCCGCCGCGGTCGATCATGTCCTTCGCCCGGTCGACGATGTGGACGAGCCCGTCACCGTCGATCCGGGCCAGGTCGCCGGTGTGCAACCAGCCACCCGCGAACGCCTCGGCCGCGTCCGACTTCTGCCAATAGCCGGCCACGACGTTGGGGCCGCGCACGAGCAGCTCCCCGACGCCGCTACGCGTCGTCGACACCGGCCAGGTCCACGTCGACCACCGGGGCCGCGAACCCGACGCTGTCGGCGTGGGCGGAGGCCTGCTCGTGTGGGAGGTAGGTGCCGATCGAGGAGGTCTCGGTGAGACCGAAGCCGTTGCCGACGCGGGCCGTGGGAAAGTGCTCCAGTACCGCCCGCACCAAGTCGGGGGCGATCGGCGCACCGCCATAGGACAAATAGCGCACCGACGAGACGTCGAAGTCGAAGTCGGCGGAGTTGGCTTGGTTGATCGCCAGCCAGTAGATCGCCGGCACGCTCACCAGGTTGTCGATGCGTTCTTCCGGGACCGCCCGGAGGAACGCCTGGGCCTCGAACGCCGGCATGACGACGGTCGTCCCGCCCGCCATGATGAGCGCGAGCAGCTGGCTGTTGCAGCCGGTGACGTGGAACAACGGCACCGACACCAGCGTGGAGGTCTCGGCACCGCCCGGCATGCCGATCACCCGCCTGGCGGTCTCCGCGTTGGAAACGAAGTTGTGGTGGGCGGTCATCGCTCCCCCGGGGAAACCGCCGGTGCCGCTCGTGTAGGAGATCGCGGCCACCTCGTCAGCGGCGGCGTCGCCGAGGGCCAGGGGAGGGCCGTCGGGCAGCGGGTCGCCCGCTGCGAGGGTCAGGCGTGCGCCGGAGTCGTCGAGGACACAGCGCAGGTCTTCTTCGGCGAGGCGGGTCTTGACCGGCACCGCCAGCGCCCTGGCCAGTTGGGCGCCGAAGAACGCGACCACCCGGTCCACGCCGTTGCCGAGCCGCAGCGCCACCCGGTCTCCGGGCCGGACCCCGGTGCCGGCGAGCCCGCCGGCGACCCGCGCCGCGGCGTCCCACAGCTCGCGGTAGGTGAGCGACCGGCCGCCGACCTCGGCGACGGCGCGGCGCCGCGGCACCCGCTCGACGCTGGCACGCAGCATCGTCACCAAGTTGTCGGTTGTCGGGCAGGCCCTCGTAGTGGCGGATCCCGGCGGGGTCGGTGCTGATGGCGTCCTGGTCGAACGGGGAACGCGAACCGGAGAGCACCCGCCCGCCGGAGGCCATCAGTACGCCCCGACGTGCTCGAAGTAGCGGCGGGGATTGTCGACGAGCATGGTGCGCACCTGCTCGTCGGTGACCCCCCGCTCCCGCAACGCCGGCAGCACGTCGCGAGCGATGTGCTCGTAGTGCCAGTTGGGGGCCGCCTGGGCCAGTGCCCCGGCGGGGAACCAGTCGATGTAGCACGACGCGTCCTGGGACAGGACCATCCGCTCGGCGTAACCCGCGGCGCACAGCGCGGCCACGGTGTCGACGCGCTGGTCGAAGGCCAGGAGCACGTCGATGCCGAAGCGGTCCATGCCGAGGTACGAGCCGGCGTCGGCCAGCCTCTTCAGGTAGTCGAGGTCCGTCGAGTCGCCGGAGTGGCCGACCACCACGCGGCTCAGCTCGACTCCTTCCTCGACCAGCAGCGCCTGGGCGAGCAGGCCGCCGTGGTTGTGCACGTCGGTGTGCAAGGTGATCGGCGCGCCGGTGATGCGGTGCGCCCGGGCGACGGCCCGCATCACCCGCTCGACACCCGGGGTCATCCCCGGGGCGTCGATGGCGCACTTGAGGAACCCCGCCCGCACGTCGGTGCCGGCGATCCCATCGGTGATGTCGGAGACGAACAGCTCCACCATCGGCTCCTCCCCGTCGAGGAGGGTGCCGGGTCCCACATAGTGGAATGGGAAGGGCACGTCGTTGTAGGTGTAGAGCCCGGTGGCGGCCACGATGTTGATGTCGACCTGCTCGTTGACCTGCTGGATGCGGGGGATGTAGCGGCCGAGGCCGACGACGGTCGGGTCGACGATGGTGTCGATGCCGAGGGCCTTCAAGCGGGTGAGCTTGTCGACGGCGTCGGCGACCCGCTCGGCCTCCTCCCATCCGGCGGGGTAGTTGGCGAGCACGTCGGGGGTGAGCACGAAGACGTGCTCGTGCATGAGGGTCGTGCCGAGCTGCTCGGTCGGCACGGGACCTCGGACGGTTGCGACGACCCCCACGGCGGCCACCCCCTGTGAGCCAACGAGTACGAGCGTGACGCTACCTCGCGGGGCGCCTCCTCGGGCGGGCCGCGTCACCGGCGACCTCGGCGGGCCCCGGCGAGATGCCCGCCCCGGCGAGCTGCCCCGGCGAGCTGCCCCGGCGAGGAACGAGCCGCCCCTTGCCACGACCCCCTTGCGGGCGTAGCTTTGTTGTCGACAACAACAAAGTGAGGACATGATGAGCGACCAGTTCACCCCGCGACCCGAGGACCACTTCAGCTTCGGACTGTGGACCGTCGGCTGGCAGGGGAGGGACCCATTCGGCGATGCGACCCGGGCACCGCTCGACCCGGTGGTCTCCCTCCACCGCCTGGCCGAGCTGGGCGCATGGGGTGTGACCTTCCACGACGACGACCTGATCCCCTTCGGCTCCGACGAGCGCGAACGCGAGCGGCTGATCAAGGCCTTCCGTGCCGGCCTCGACGAGACCGGGATCGTCGTGGAGATGATGACGACCAACCTGTTCACCCACCCGGTGTTCAAGGAAGGCGCCTTCAGCGCCAACGACCGCGGCGTGCGCCGCTACGCCCTGCGCAAGACCCTTCGCAACATCGACCTCGCCGCCGAGCTGGGCGCCCGGGTCTACGTCGCCTGGGGCGGACGGGAGGGCGCCGAGTCCGACGCCGCCAAGGACGTACGGGCCGCCCTCGACCGGATGAAAGAAGCCGTCGACACCCTGTGCGAGCACGTCATCGACCGGGGCTACGACATGCGCTTCGCTCTCGAGCCCAAGCCCAACGAGCCCCGCGGAGACATCCTGCTGCCGACCGTCGGTCACGCGCTCGCCTTCATCGAGCGCTTGGAGCACCCCGAGATGGTCGGGCTCAACCCCGAGGTCGGGCACGAGACGATGGCCGGTCTCAACGTCGTCGCCGGCTACGCGCAGGCGTTGTGGGCCGGCAAGCTGTTCCACATCGACCTGAACGGCCAGCACGGCATGAAGTACGACCAGGACCTGCGCTTCGGCGCGGCCGACGTGAAGAGCGCCTTCTTCCTGGTCGACCTGCTCGAGTCCGCCGGCTACGACGGCGCCCGCCACTTCGACTTCAAGCCGCTGCGCGCTGAGGACCCCGAAGGGGTGTGGGTCGCGGCGGCGGCGTGCATGCGCACCTACCTGATCCTGCGGGCCAAGGCCCGGGCGTGGCGAGCCGACCCCGAGGTCGCCGCCGCGCTCGAGGCGGCCGGCGTGCCCGAGCTGTCGGTGCCCACCCGGGCGCCCGGCGAGAGCCTCGCCGACCTGCTC
>JAKABK010000287.1 GCA_021796905.1 Actinomycetes bacterium | reverse complement strand
CGAGGACACGTACACCGGCTGGACGTAGAGCAAGGTGTTGGCGATCGGGACGGTCACCACCTGTCCGAGGTCGACCGAGGACCCCTGCTGGTTCAGGTAGGTCAGCTCGTAGGAGATCTGCTCGTTGGAGTTGATGTCCTGGGCCACGAGCCGGGGACCGTTCACCACCTGGTTGGAGGGGGTCTCGTAGACGGTGAGCTGGCCGTAGTCGCTCTGGCTCGACGACGCGTACATGACCCCGGTCAGGTTCTGGCGGTTCGAGTTCGGAGAGACCGGCACGAACGGCTGCGCCAGCACGAAGTGCTGTTGGGTGTGCCCTGGCAGGGCGGCCAGCTCGTACTCGGGGTCGAGCAGCTTCACCCGCAGGACGATCCGACCGGTGACGGTCTGGGTCGTCGAACGGGTCGGGGTGTTGGGGTGACCACTGCCGGGGTCCTGGGCGATGTTCCAGGCGTTCGCCTCGGTGTAGAACTGCGACGGGTTCGTGAGGTGGTACCGCCCCCACATGTTGGTCTGGACCTTGAACAGGTCCTGGGGGTAGCGGAAATGGGCGGTGATCCCGGGAATGATCCGGTCGGCTTCGGACCCAGGGGTGAACAGGTTCGGGAACACCCGCTCGTAGGTCCGGATGATCGGGTCGGACGGGTCGACCACGAAGTAGTACATCTTTCCGGTATAGGCGTTGACGACCACCTTCACCGAGTTGCGTACATAGTTGAAGCTCCCCGACAGCCCCGAGGACGACGACACCCGGGCGGTGTCGGCCTGCTGGGAGTAGGGGAAGTTGTCGCTGGTCGTGTAGGCGTCGACGATCCAGTACAGCTGGCCGTCGACGATGACCGCGTAGGGGTTGGCGTCGTAGTGCAGGAACGGCGCCGCCTTCTCCACCCGGCCGATCAGGTTGCGGTTGTACATGACCCGACTGTGGTCGGTGATCTGGTTCGACAAGAGCACGTCGAGGTTGTCGAAGCTGAGAGCGAAAGCAGCACGCCGCAGGAAGTTGTCGATCCGCACCCCGCCCGACCCACCGTAGTGGTTCGTGGTCTCGTTCCCGGCTGCGTCCTCGTAGTCGATCTCGGGCAGCTTGCTGTCGGAGATGACGAACCCGCCGGCCTGGCTACCCCGCCCGTAGTAGACCTGCGCCCCCCGCTCGCTCAGTGCCGGGCTGCCCTGGGGGGGCACGTTCTGCAGGCTGAAGTTCGGGTACCCGTTGGAGGAGAACCCCTCCTGGGTGGCCGGGGCGACCACCGCCCCGTACCCGTGGGTGAACTGCAGCTTGGAGTTGGTGAACCCCCCGGGAACCGAGCCCCCCAGCTCGCGCACCCCGAGGAGGGTCTCGACCTTCTGTTCCTTGCCGTGCATGTCCAGGGTATAGCGGTCGACGCTCAGGTTGTTGATCTGGTAGAAGGACCTGAGCGACTGCAAGCTGTTGAAGGTGCTCGCCAGGATCTTCGGGTCGGCGACCTGGACGTTGGCGAGGGTCTGGCGGTCGGCTCGGGCCTGCTTGCTGTCCCCCGAGATCGCCGAGGTCGAAACCACCTGGGACCCCGTGGAGTCGAAGTTGGTGCTCGCCACCTTCACGTGGTCGAGACCGTAGGCGTAGCGGGTCATGGCGATGTTGCGGGATATGTAGCGCGACTCTTGGTTGAGCTCTGCCGGGTTCACCTTGATCGCTTGGTACAGCGCCGGGTAGATGCCGCCGGCGACGATCCACACCACCACCCAGACGATCACCGCAGTGACCGGAAGGGTCCAGCCCCGGAAGCGGATGTTGAGCAGGAACAGGGCCGCCGCGATCGCGGCGATGCCGATCAGCAGGTCGTCGGCGGGGAGGTTGGCGTGGACGCTGGTGGCGGTGGCGCCGTCGACCAGGTGCGCGCGGGACAAGACCAGTTCCAAGCGGTCGAAGTAGAAGCGGAAGGCCTGGACGATCGCCAGCAGCCCGAGCAGCACCGACAGGTGCGCCTTGACCGCCGGCGCGACCCGTGGCCCGGGACCCTGGAACCGGATCCCGCCGTTCAGGTACTGGGCGACGGCGGTGACGAGCAACAAGACGACCACCGCGCCGAAGCCCCAACCGAGGAGGAACTCGACGAACGGCAGCCTGAAGACGTAGAACGAGGCGTTGCGGTGGAACTGCGGGTCGGTGACCCCGAACGGCACGCCGTAGCGGAACAGGTCCCAGTTGTTCCACTGGGCGTTGGCGCCGATCCCGGCGAACAGGGCGAAGATCACCGCCACGACTATCCGCACCACGCGACCCCGCGGGTAGACGACGTCCCGATAGCGCTCGACCAGCTCGTCGTGGTGGCCGGCGGGCAGCAGCCGGGGTGCCGACCGGTCGGCGAGAGCGAGGCTCACCCACATCAAGGCGAAGAAGACCAGACAGAACACCACCGCCAGGACGATCTTGGTGAGCAGCACGCCGCTCCACACCGAGGCGAAGCCGACCTCCCGGAACCACAGGAAGCTCGTATAGAACCGGGCGACACCCCTGGCCGAGCTCAACACGACGATCACCGCCACGATCGCCACCAGGACGCCGATGCGGAACCGCCGCGACGTGCGTGGAGCGTTACGCGGGAGGTCTGCTGGGCTGCGCATGCGGACCTGGAGACTACCGGGGTCGCACGCTGCTACCGGATCGCCCCGCCGGGGTGGTGGTGGACCGCCCCGCCGGGGCCGTGGTCGACCGCCCCGCCGGGGCCGTGGTCAATCGGCTGCGACGAGCAGACAGCGGCACCCCTCGTGGGCCGGGGGCAGCAGCTGGCCGGTCGGGAAGGCCCCACCTCGGGGAACACCGCCGGCGAGGGTGTTGTCGTCACAATCCGAGCATGTGCCCCCCACGTCGGAGGCAACCCAGCGCACGAGGGTGCCGTCGGCGACAGCGGTCCACCAGCCGAGTGCGAAGGCGGCGCAGAGGTGGTCCACGGCGACCGGTTCGACCCGGCCGGTCTTGGCCTCCCGGTAGGCGGCGCTCAGCGCGTCGACCAGGGCTTCCCGGTCCCCGGGGTCACCCAGCTCGGCTGTCAGGGTGGTCAGGCGGCGACGCAGTGGGGCGGCGATCGCGTCGGCGAGCGCCACGGCGAGCTCCCCGGTGTCCGCAGTCCGGCCCGGGGACGCCGTGGGCGCGTCGAGGGCAGCCGCCGACGCACCGGCGCGGGCCGCTCGGGTCAGGAGCGCTGCGGCCGCCGAGGCGTACCGGGAGCCGTGCTCAGCAACCGGCGGGAGCAAACCGCTGAGATCCCCACTTTCCCCCAGGCTCCGGAGACGGTCGAGCAGCTCGCTCTGCTCGTCCTGCAGCTCCCGCTTCAGTTTGCGGGTCAGGTCCCGGGCCACGGTCCGCAGCAGCTCGTCCCGCCGGGCGAGGGCCGCCTCGTCGTCGGCGTCGGGAGCGCCCGGCTCGTCCCTGTCGCCCGGCTCGTCCCTGTCGGCCGGCTCCGGGTCCGCTACGGGCTCCGCTACCGACCCGCTCCCCTCCTCCGAGCTGCTCGCTCCCGCTACCTCGTCGCCGGCGGCGGCCGGGGAGGCCTCGGGCT
>JAKABK010000286.1 GCA_021796905.1 Actinomycetes bacterium | reverse complement strand
GTGGGTGAAGGTCGGCATGTCGATGTCGTTGAGGCCGATCAGGTCGGGTGGCGCTCCCGCTCGGATCGCGGTTGCGAGCTTGGTGACTGCTTCGCCGTTGGCAGTCTCGGTCAGGACGACCTTCAGGTGCTTGTGGGTGGCGTTGAACTCCTTGACCATCAATTTGGCTGTCGCCGAGGTGGCCGAGCGGGCCCAGAAGTGCACGACCCCGGTGGCCCCTGACCCGAAGGTCTTGGAGCTAGCCGAGCTGTTCGGAGCGGCCGAGCCGCCCCCGCAAGCCGAAAGCAATAGGGCGGAGGCGAGCACGCCGGCGAGCAGGAGCCGGCAGGAGCGAATCTGTCTGATCATTGGTGGTTTCCCCCTGGGGTGTGGAGCGGTGGTTGGCGGTGTGGAGTGGAAGGGCAATCGGACGGTCGAGGTGATGTCGTAGGCGGTCAGGCTCGTGGGACCCAGACCCGCATGGCGCCGATGTCGCGGTTGCCCCAGGCGAAGTAGGGGATCGCGGTGAGCCGTAGCTCGGTGCTCCCGGTCGGGGTCGGGTCGGACGGCGTCTTGTAGAGCCCGTCGGAGGTCTCGATGTCGAGGCTGAGGGCGTCGACGCCGAGCCCCACGGCGCCTGCGGTCAGACCGGCGAGCGCCCTGGTCCCGAGCGGTCCCTCGGGCAGGACGACTCGTTCCAGGTCCGCTCCGCCCGGCAGGTCGGCCCCCTCGAAGCAGTACACGAGTGGTCCCCGCTCGAGGGCGACGCAACCCCGTACGGCGTCGACCCGGGGGTCGGCGGAGGTGCGTCGAGCGGGCATCGGGAGGCGAACCTCGAGGCGGTCGCCGGGTACCCAGGCGCGGGTGGCCCGCAGGTAGCCGCCGGTGGGCTCGAGGTCCTCCCGGCCGTTCAGGCGGCCGGTCGGCTCGCGGCACCATCCAGGCGCCCTGACCGACAGTTCCCAGCTCCCCCCCGGGGCGTCGAGCACCTCGATGTCCAGCTCACCGTCCCAGGGGTAGTCGGTGTTCACCAGGAGCGTGGCCGGCCCGGCTGGCGTCATGGCGGAGAAGGTGCCGGTCCCGAACTGCTGGAGCTGCACGCCGGCTGGTGAGACGGTGACGAAGTAGTGCTCCCAGGACGAGAGGGTGCGCATCACGTTCGCCGGGCAGCATGCGCAGCCGAACCAGGCTCGTCGTCCGTAACCCGCGGAGCGCTCGCTCACCTGCTCCCCGGTGGAGCGGACCTGCAGGGGGTTGACGTAGGCGAACCTGGTCCCGTCCAGGGACACGCCGGCGATCACCGCGTTGAACATGGTGCGCTCGATCAGGTCGGCGAAGCTGGGGTCGCCGGTAGCAAGGAGCATCCTCCAGCTCCACATGACGCTGGCGATGGCGGCACAGGTCTCGCAGTAGGCCAGGTCGGGTGGCAGCTCGAAGGGGTCCCCGAACGCCTCTCCCTCCCAGCGTGAGCCGAGGCCCCCGGTCAGGTAGGTCTTCGACGCGACCATGTTGTCCCACTGCACCCGCAGGGAGTCGAGGAGAGTTGCGTCGCCGGTCTCGGCAGCCACATCCGCGGCTCCGGCGGCTAGGTAGAGCGCCCTCACCGCGTGACCCTCGGGTGTGGTCGCCTTTCGCACCGGCAGGTGGTCCTGGAAGTAGGGGGAGTCGAAGCGCTCCAAGGGAAGGAGGCGGTTGCCCCGGGCGTCGACGAAGTAGCGGGCGAGCTCGAGGCACCTCGCGTCGCCGCCCTCCCGGTACAGCTCGACGAGCGCCATCTCGACTTCGGGGTGACCTGGAACACCTTGCCGACGGTCAGGTCCGAAGACCGTCGCTAGGTGGGATGCGAAGCGTCCCGACACCCCGAGCAACTCGGTGGACCCGCCGGAGCGCACTGCGGCCACTGCGGCCTGGAACAGGTGCCCGGCACAGTACAGCTCGTGGCCGAAGGTCAGCTCCGAGAAGTGGGGATCCCGCTCTGGGTGGCACTGGTAGAAGGTGTTCAAGTAGCCGTCTGGTGCCTGGGCGGAGGCGACCAGCCGGGTCATCGGCGCCTGCAGCCCGGCGAGGGTCGGTGACGGCTCGCGGCCTTGCTCCCAGGCCGCCGCCTCCAGCCACTTGTAGACGTCCGAGTCGCTGAATACCGGTCCCTGGTAGGGTCCGGACCCCCCTCCCGCCGCGAGCCGGAAGTTCTCCAGGTTGCCGGCTTCCTCGAGGCGTTCGGGGCCGAGGGGGATGGTCACTTCCCGGTTCACCCGCATCCGCTCCTCCCAGAACCCCCCGCTGACCCGGTAGCGCCAGGAGGGTCGGAGCGCACCGGCTGCGCTCGCAGTCGGCTCGACCGGCCCGCGCGGCTCGTCACGGCTCTCGTCCATCAGCTCCCCACACTGTTCGGGCGGCCTGCTCACAACAAGACCGCAAAGGCTTGCGATGACGTTACTGGCAGCGGCAGGGGGCGTCAAGTAGCTTGTGGGACGAGTTGGGCGCCGGGCGTATCCGGAGCAGCAGGAGGAGCGGAGATTGGTCGGACGGCCCTCGGGTTCGACAACCCTTGCGGACATCGCGAGGGTCGCCGGGGTGTCGCCGGGGACCGTCTCGCGGGCCTTGAACGGCCGTGAGGGGGTCAACCCCGAGACCCGCAGGCGCGTCGAGGGCGCTGCCCAACGGCTCGGCTACCAACCCAACGCCTTGGCCCGTGGCCTGCTGAGCGGCCGGAGCTACACCGTCGGGCTGCTCACCACCGACAGCTTCGGGCGCTTCAGCATCCCGATCATGCTCGGCGCCGAGGACGCCCTCGGGGCGGGCGAGATGTCGGTCCTGCTGTGCGACGGGCGCGACGACCCGATCCGGGAGCGCCACTACCTCCAGACCCTCCTCGAGCGGCGGGTGGACGGGATCATCGTGACCGGGCGGCGGACCGATCCCCGACCCCCCGTCGGCACCGACCTCGGCGTGCCGGTCGTCTACGTCATGACCCAGTCGACCTCCCCCGAGGACCTCTCGATCACCCCCGACGACCTCCAGGGCGGGTCGCTCGCCGTCGGCCACCTCACCGGGACCGGGCGCAGGCACGTCGCCCACGTGACCGGGCCGGAGCGCTTCCAGGCCGCCCGCCTCCGCGCCGAGGGGGCGCTGGCGCGACTCGGGGCCGACGACGGGAGCCTCGTCGGTGGCAAGGTCTTCTACGGGGAATGGACCGAGCAGTGGGGCCGGCAAGCAGCAGTCGCGCTCCTGGACCTCGTTTCTCGCGGCGCACAGCTCGACGCGGTGTTCTGCGGCAACGACCAGATCGCCCGGGGGATGCTCGACATCTTGCGCGAGGCCGACGTCGTCGTCCCCGACGACGTCGCGGTCATCGGCTTCGACAACTGGGAGATCATCGCCGCCGCATCCCGGCCGCCGCTCACCACCGTGGACATGGACCTGCGGGAGTTGGGTCGGTTGGCAGCCGAAGCCCTGCTGGACGCGATCGCCGGTAACCGGGCCCGGGGGGTGCGGACCAACCCGTGCCGGCTGGTGGTCCGCGACTCGACCGGGCCCGGCCCGAAGATCCGGGCACCCGTCACCGGGACCGGAGGT
>JAKABK010000285.1 GCA_021796905.1 Actinomycetes bacterium | reverse complement strand
CCACTCGCTGAGGGCGAGACCCTGCCAGGAGATGAACGTGAGGCCAAGCAGCGGCGCCCATAGGAGCCCGCTTGCTGCCAGGCCGACCCCACCGGCGGTGACCAGGCCCACCACGAGCACGCCGATCGCAGCGCCGGCCGACAGGCACCGGGGCGTGGACAAACCGAGCAACAATCCGCGGGTGGAGCGACGGCCGAAGCGGACCGGGGTGGGACCAGCCGAGACGGTCGCGGCAGACGACATGAAGAGTCCCTCCTTGAGGGTGGCGAGCGGGCTACGTGACCTTCGGGGGCGCGGTGGGCGGCGGTGAGGAAGGCAGAGCGGGCTCGTCTGTGCGGGCCGGGACCGAAGGCGTTGGTGGAGTCCCTGGGGCACGGGCTGGCGGCACGCTGCCCAATCCGCGAGTGCCCGGCCCCGGTGCTGGCCCGGGTGCGTTGGCGGAGCCCGCCGAGGACGACGCCTCGCTCATGTGCGCGGCCTGTCGGTCCGCCGCGCCCTTGGCGGCAGCTCCCGCCGCAACCGCCACCCCGGCTGGACCCGCGGCGCCAGCCCCGCTCGCGCTTGGGCCAGCGCCATTCCCGGCGGTCGCCGAAGGCGCCGCGGTGCCGGCTCCTCCCGCCCCTGGCGAGCGCCCAGGACCGGTCGGCTTCGGCGTCGGGCCTTGGGTGGCGGACGTGGCCTGCCGGCCCGGTGCTCCGCTCGACCCATTGAACCCACGTCCGTTCGCACCCGCTCCGGAGGGTCCGCCGAAGCGGGTGGCCAGGTGTTGGACCTTCTGCGGGGAGGCGGCGACGGTCCGCGCGCCCGCGGTGGCGGCCTGGACGTGGCCGTGGACCTGTTGGAACTGGTCGCCACCGAAGTGGACGAGCTTGATGGCCAGCCACGGGGCGAACCCGCCCATGAGCAGGATCAGGGCGCCGATGATGGTCTGGGTGACGGTCTGGGTGGCCGATGCGCCTGCGGTTCTCCCGAGCCCGTCGGTGAGCACGCCGATGCCGATGACGAAGATGATGACCAAGACGAGCTTGGAGACGATGAGCGCGACCATCATCTCGATCCACTTGCGCACCCACGAGGTCGAGATGTCGGCGGTAGCCCCGGCGAAGGCCAACGGCGCGAACAGCGCGGCCACGATGATGAGCAGCTTTCGGACCATCATGGCGCCCCACACCACGACCGCCGCGCCGAGCACGATGAGCGCCAAGAGCAGCATCGCGGCGGGGTTGGCGACCGCGGCGACGCTGGTGGTGGTGAGGATGGCGGAGCCCATCTGTTGCATGGAGTCGCCGGTCGCGACGTGCACGAACCCGGTGGAGAGGGCGTCGACCGCGCCGAGCAGCAGGGTCGTGATGGCGATGGCGGCCACGCTCCCGAGGAAAGCGACAGCCAAGCCTTTGACGCCACGCACCAGTCCGCCACCGTCACGGCGGAGCACCGAGGCAATGATCTGGATGAGGAACAGGCCGGTGGCGACGACGACGGCAAGCGCCCCCACGATGGCGAGGTCATGGGTGAACGCCGAACCGGACAGGCTGACGGCGGTCGCCCCGCTGATCTGGCGCCACAGCCAGTTGACTGCGTCGCCGGCCGCGGTGGCGAAGTCCTTGGCGATCTCGTTGAACGCGGAGCCGGCGATGGAGCTGGCAGCCGACCCCGCGAGGTCGGACAGGCAGGCGGCGGGGTTGGTGAGCGAGCAGCCCATCAGCCGACCGCCCAGTCTCCGGCGGCGACAGCGCCGTAGCCTCGGGCGTGCGCGGCGGAGCCGAGGGCAAGGGTGAGGATGAAGGACTTGGGTGCCGCCGCCTGGCCGTTGGTCGTGACCGTGAGGTTCCCGGTGACCGTCTCGATGGTCATGAGCGGGTCGGCCGGTTGCCAGCCCTCCGAGACGATCTCGGTCCAGTCGGGGTCGACCTCTGCTGCCACGTCGCTCACCTCTTGGCTGACGCCGGCCGCGGCGTCGGCTGCCCACCCGGCGGGCGAGGGCACCGGCGAGGGGCTGGCGCCCGGCAGGTCCGGGTCGGCCAGGGAGAGGACGAGGGCCTTGCCGGCGACATCTGCAGGGACGCCGGGGAGCGTGTTGGGGGCTTCTTCGTGCTCGGCCCATGCCAAGAGGCCGGCGCGGGTCTGGGTGGCGTAGTTGGTGTCCAACAGCTCGGTCGCAAACGCGATGGCGTAGGCCGTCGGATCGGAACGGTCTGCGACTGGGACTGCGGGGTACGCCGTGGAGATCGCCGGGGCCGGCACACCCGTCGCCTTGGCCGCGGCGATGGCCGCGGGGGTTTCGGCCTGGGCCAGCTCGGTGTCGATCTGTCGTTGCACGGCGGTCTCGGGCGGCTTGTTCCTCGGTGTCGGCGCCAGTCGACGTGGCGAGGGTGTCGTCGTGGTGGTCGCAGCTCCCGAGCGTGCTGGGTGAGCGCTGGGCGATCGGGAGACGATCGGATGGCCGTTGCGGCTGGCAGCTATGACCACTGCGGCCGAAGCGACGAGGACCATGCACACGGCGACGCCGATGACGAGCCGGCGATGGCGCGACCACAGTGAGCGCATCAGAGCCCCTTGCCGGTGGCGACGAAGAAGTTCACGAGCACGTTGGCCCCACCGATCAAGATGGCGGCCACGAGCGCCACGAGCACGCCGGTCTTGCCCCGACCGGCAAGGTTCGGGTTCGACGAATGCGACCCGATCGCCCAGACGATGGCCGCGATGACCAACCCTGCCACGCACGAGATGAGCCCGATGGTGAGCAGGGCACCGACGATGTTGCTGATCGTGGTGATCCCCGGCAGGCCGGTCGTGTTGGGAGACACGTCTCCCAAGATCGGTGGCGAGGTGGGAAGCATGATCGTGGCCTCCTGGCGTCGGTGGCTGACCACAGTGGCCCGCGCGTGGCTTCGGCAGAGAAGCGGCCACCATCACCCCCCTGTCGCCACCGGCGGCCTGTGTTCAGCCCAGATAGCGGATGCCCGAGAGGCCCCCGGCGACGAAATTGGCCCAGGTCTGCACGATGACGCCCTGGGCGGGATCGGCCGCGGACTCGACCAGGCCGTCGCCGATGTAGATGCCGACGTGACCAGGGTTCGCCAGGGTGCCGTCCGAGCCGGGGATCAGCACCAGGTCGCCCGGCGAGATGGCGGCGTAGCCGGCGACCGGGGTGCCCTCGTCGATCTGGTCCCCGGTGTAGTGATCGAGAGTCACGCCGGCCTGCGCCCAGGCCATCATCGTGAGCCCGGAGCAGTCGAACGCATTCGGGCCGGCCGCGCCCCACACGTAGGCGTCCCCGAGCTTGGAGATGGCGTAGGTGATGGCCAGGGTCTCGGCCGGCGTCGCGTTCGACGGGATGGTGTAGCCGGTCGGCAACCCGTACTGGCTGGCTGGCCCGGCCGGCTCGGCGCCGTTCTCCCCGCCGCAGCCCTGGGCGTCGGACAGGCCAGTGATGGCAGTGAGGAACGTGCCGGCGAGGTTCCAGTTCGCCTCGTAGTTCCCGCCGACCACCGCCGACCCGCCGTTGGCGGCGGAGGGGTCGCCGTCGAACGCCGAGCTCTGCACGTCCTGGGCC
>JAKABK010000284.1 GCA_021796905.1 Actinomycetes bacterium | reverse complement strand
CGGTAACCGTGTCCCACTCTCAGCGCTCCCAACCGGCGAAGGCGTCGATGGTCGCCTCGACGTCGCCGAGGGGGTACAGGATCGGGCAGGTGCAACCGTGGTCCAGGTAGTCGGCCACCCGGGCCCGGGCGGTCTCGGGGGTGCCGGCGGCGGTGAGCATCGCGACCACCTCGTCGGGCACCAGTTTCGACGCCGCCACGACCTGCTCGTGGGTGGCCGGCCAGGTGAGGACCTCGCCGACCGCGTCGAGCAGGGACTGCGGCACCCCCGACGCGGCCATGATGTGGGGTTGTTGGCCGAGGTACTGGGTGACCATCAGCCGGGCCAGGTCGATCGCGGTCGCCTCGTCCTCGTGGACCGAGCAGACCACCAGCTGGGGCCGGTCGAGCTCCGAGAGGCTCCGCCCGGAACGGTCGAGGCCGACCTGGAGGTGCTCCATCGCCCGGTCGTTGTAGTCGGGGGAGACCAGGTAGTTGAGCACCACCCCGTCCGCTTTCTCGCCGGCCAGCTCCATCATCTTCATGCCGGTCGCCCCGATGTAGATCGGTACCTGCTTGGGCCGGCGCTCCTGGTACACGTAGTCGAGCTCGACGCCGTCCAAGTGGACCCACTCGCCGTGCATGGTGACCGTCTCGTCGGCGAGCAGCGAGCGCAGCGCGGCGACCACCTCGGCCATGACGGTCAGCGGCCGGTGTCGTCGGATGCCGACCTTGGCGGCGAGCGGGTCCCACCAGGCGCCGAGACCGAGCAGCACCCGCCCGGGGGCGAGGTCGTCGAGGGTGGAGAACGTCGCCGCCAACCGGGCCGGGTTGCGCGACCAGATGTCGGAGACCCCCGAGCCGAGCCGGATCGTGGTGGTGACCGCACCGTAGGCGGCGAGCGGCACGGTCGCTTCCCGCACGAGACGGCTCTCGGCCTGCCAGACGGCGTCGAAGCCTCGCGCCTCGGCGAGGGCGGCGAAGCGCATCCCGTCTCGGATGGAGTGGGCGTCCTGCAGGTACAGGGCGACTCGTTGGGGCACCGGGGTCACTCCTCTGGGGCGGTCGACATCGGCAGGCGGCTGCGCCACCGTCCGTCGGCGGCGTGCAGGGCGGCGGCGACCGCGCCGGCGGTCGGGACCAGGCCGATCTCTCCGACGCCCTTGATCCCGTAGGGGGCACGCGGCTGGGGTACCTCGACGAGGACCACCTCGATCGGGGGGGTGTCCTTGGCGCGCAGGATCCCGAGGGCGCGCAGGGTCGATCGGGTGGGAAAGCCCCGGTGATCCGCGGGGAGCTCCTCGCTGAGGGCGTAGCCGAGCCCCATGTGGACCGATCCCTCGACCTGGCCCTCGCAGAGCATCGGGTTGACCGCCCTCCCCACGTCGTGGGCGGCGACGACCCGCTCGACCGCGAGGGTGGCGGGGTCGACCACGACCATCTGGGCTGCGTACCCGAAAGCGGAGTGGATCGTCGGGTTGGGCACCTCGCCGATGTGCTGGGTCCAGTCGACCCGGTGCTCGCCTGGGTAGTCGACACCGATCCGGCACCCGTCGGCGATGGCGGTCCGGCACGCGTCGGCGACGGCACCTGCGCCCATCAGCGTCGCCCGGCTCCCGGTGGTCTGCCCGTCTCCCAGCTCGCGGCTGGTGTCGACCGACACCCGCACCCGCCCGGGGTCGACCCCGAGCTCTTCCACTGCGACCTGTCGTGCGACGGTGTGGACCCCCTGGCCCATCTCGGTCCATCCGTGACGTACCTCGACGGTCCCGTCGGTCTCGAAGCGCACGACCGCCCGGGAGATCTCGGTGTAGCCGTTGCCGAGCCCGGAGTTCTTGATACCGAGGCCGAGGCCTACCGCCTTCCCCTCCGCCCGGGCCGCCTCGTAGCGATCCCTGAGCGCGTCGAGGCACGCCTCGGCGCCGGCGCACCCGTCGTCCATCACCTGCCCGGGTCCCCACACGTCCCCGGGGTGGACCACGTTGCGCTTGCGGATCTCCCAGCCCGAGATCCCGCAGGCCTCGGCGAGACGGTCCATCACGCCTTCCATCGCGAACTGGGCCTGGTTGGCCCCGAACCCCCGGAAAGCCCCGCACACCGGGTTGTTGGTCCGCGCCGCGACGGAACGGACGTCGACCGCCGGCACCCGGTATGGGCCGGTGGCGTGACCGGCGGCGCGTTCGAGGACTTTCATCCCGACGCTCGCGTAAGCGCCGGAGTCGCCGAGCATCCGGGCGCGCAGCGCGTTCAGCCGGCCGTCGGCGTCACAGCCGACCCAGTACTCCATCCGGATCGGGTGACGTTTGGCGTGGATGCGGATGCTCTCCTCGCGCGACAGGGTGCACTTGACCGGGCGGCGCAGCAGCCAGGCGGCGAGCGCGGTCTGCGCCTGGTTGGAGAGGTCTTCCTTGCCACCGAACGCCCCGCCGTTGGAGACCAGTTCGACGCTCACCCGGTCCGCCCCGACACCGAGGACCGACGCGATCTGGTTCCTGTCGTCCCAGATGCCCTGTCCGCCCGAGTAGACGTGCAGACCCCCGTCCTCGCGGGGCACCGCGAGGGTCGACTCGGGCTCCAAGAAGGCGTGCTCGACGCGTTGGGTCTCGAAGATCTCGTGCACCACGTGGTCGCTGGCGGCGAGGGCGGCTCCGACGTCGCCGCGGGTGTACTCCGAGACCGACAGGACGTTGGTGTCTGTGCCCCACACCGCGATCGGGGCGTCGGGAGCGACCGCCGCCTGCGGGTCGGTGACCACCTCGAGCGGCTGGTAGTCGACTGCGACGAGCTCGGCTGCGGCGCGTGCCGCCCGGCGGGTCCCTGCCACGACCACCGCTAGGACGTCGCCGGCGTAGGAGGTCCGGCCGCCCTCGGGGACGAGGACCGGCCAGTCCGCCTCGATGATCCCGACCCGCAGGGCGCCGGGGACGTCGGCGGCGGTGTGGACCGCGACCACCCCGGGCGCGACAGCGGCAGCGGAGGTGTCGATCCGGGTCACCACGGCGCGGGCGTGGTCGGTGAGGCGCAAGGCGGCGTGCAGCATGCCCGGCACCCGCAGGTCGTCGACGTAGGCCCGCTCGCCGAGGGCGAGGCTCTCCGCCTCGTACTTGACCCCCGACGCGCCGACCCCGCCGGCCGACGAGCCGACCTCGGGCACCCGGTCACGGGCGACGGCCTCGACCGCGTCGAGGATCTTGACGTAGCCGGTGCAGCGGCACAGGTGGGCGCCGAGGTGGCGGGCGAGGTCCTCCCGGGCGAGTCCGGCGCCTTTCTTGTCGACCTGGGCCTTGGCCCGCATCACGATCCCTGGGATACAAAAACCGCATTGCAGCCCCCCGCAGGCCGCGAACGCCCGGGAGTAGCGTTCCCGTTCCCGCTCCGGGAGGCCCTCGATCGTGAGCACCTCCCGGCCGGCCGCCTTCGCCAGCGGGTACTGGCAGGCGACGAGGACTTTCCCGTCGATCATCACACTGCAGCAGCCGCACTGCCCCGACGGAGAGCAACCGTCCTTCGGGGAGGTGACGTCGAGCTCCTCGCGCAGCGCGGAGAGCAGGTGAGGGTGGTCGTCGGCGACGGTCACCTCCC
>JAKABK010000283.1 GCA_021796905.1 Actinomycetes bacterium | reverse complement strand
TGGTCGGGGCGGGCGTCCGGGTCTCGGGGCGGGCCTCTGGGGGCCCGGGGCCCCGGCGGGCGCTCGCCGGTTGCCAGGGGGGTAGCTGGGGGCGCAAGCTGTGCGGGTGAGCCCCGAGACCCGCGGACCCGACCCTGCAGCGACCGACGGGAACCTCGACTGGCACCGGCCGCTATGGCACGCGCCTGCCGGCGCCCTCTCGGAGGACACCCCCCAGAGCGCGGGGATGCAACGGCGTGAGGCGATCTCCGGAAAGCTGTGCGGGTCGCAGCGGTTGTGGATGGGCGAGGCGGTGATCGCCGGTGGCGCCCGCTCCTCCGACCACCACCACGGCGAGTCCGAGACCGGGATCTACGTGGTCGCCGGCCACCCGGTGTTCGTGTTCTCCGACGGATCGGGGGCGGAGCGGCGGGTCGAGACCGCCCCGGGCGACTACGTGCTCGTCCCGCCGTGGGTGCCGCACCGGGAGGAGAACCCGGGACCCGACCAGGCGGTGGTGGTCCTCGCCCGCACCACCCAGGAGGCGGTCGTGGTGAACCTGTCGGGCCTGGTCCCTCCCGACGGCTCGGTCCCTCCCGGCGCCTCGGTCACCCCCCGATGACCGGCGGACGGCGCTCGCCGTACCTGGCGTCGCGCTTGCAGGGGCTCGGCACGACGATCTTCGCCGAGATGTCCGCCCTGGCCGTGGCCACCGGGTCGGTCAACCTCGGCCAGGGGTTCCCCGACACCGACGGCCCCGCGGAGATCTCCGAGGCGGCGGTCCGCGCGATCCGGGGAGGGCGCAACCAGTACCCGCCGGGGGCGGGAGAGCCGGAGCTGCGCCGGGCGGTCTGCGAGCACCGGAGGCGCTTCTACGACCAGAACTTCGACCCCGACACCGAGGTGCTGGTCACTGCCGGCGCCACCGAGGCCGTCACCTCCGCGGTGCTCGCCTTCTGCGAGACCGGCGACGAGGTGATCCTGATCGAGCCGTACTACGACAGCTACCCGGCGGCGGTGGCCCTCGCCGGGGCCCGACCCCGCCTGGTGCCGCTGCGCCCGCCGACGTGGTCCCTCGACCTCGACGCCCTCGCCGACGCGGTCACCCCCCGGACCCGGATGGTGATCGTCAACTCGCCGCACAACCCGACCGGCCGGGTGCTCGACGAGCCCGAGCTGGCCGCCCTCGCCGAGCTGTGCGTCCGCCACGACCTGCTGGCAGTCACCGACGAGGTCTACGAGCACCTGGTCCACGACGGCCGGCACCTGCCGCTCGCCTCGCTGCCGGGGATGGCAGAGCGGACCGTCACGATCTCGAGCGCCGGCAAGACCTTCTCCTTCACCGGCTGGAAGGTCGGTTGGGCGTGCGGGCCGGCGCCGCTGGTCGCCGCGGTCCGCACCGTCAAGCAGTACCTCACCTATGTGAGCGCGGCGCCGCTGCAACCGGCGGTGGCGGTCGCCCTAGGGCTCCCCGACTCGTACTTCTCGGAGGCGGCCGCGTCGTTGAGGGAGCGACGGGACCGTCTGTGCGCCGGGCTGGAGGCGGTGGGGTTCACCGTCAGCGTCCCCCAGGCGGGCTACTTCGTGCTCGCAGGGATCGCCGGGGTGGGCAGGTTCGGCGCCGGCGACGCCGACCGCTTCTGTCGGGAGCTCCCCGAGCGCGTCGGGGTGGTCGCCATCCCCGCCTCGGCGTTCTGCGAGCGTCGTCCCGACCTCGCCGGCACGGTCCGCTTCGCGTTCTGCAAGCGCCCCGAGGTGCTCGACGAGGCTCTGCGCCGGTTGTCGGGCCTCCGCCCGGGGCCGGACGGGTCGGCCCCGGCGGGCCCGGAGCCCAGGTAGGCGACGCAGCGGTGGGGGAGCGGGCCCGTCACCTGGCCCACTGGGGGGCCTTCGAGGTCACCGCCGGACCCGACGGCCGGACGGTCGCGGTCGGCGCCCACCGCGACGACCCCGACCCCTCACCGCTGCTCGCCAACCTCGCCGACGCGGCTCGCGGCGGCGCCCGGGTCCGGGCCCCGAGCGTCCGGCGGGGGTGGTGGGAAGGCGGCCCCGGCCCGGCGGGCCGCCCGGAGCTGCGGGGGGCCGACGAGTGGCTCGAGGTCGGCTGGGACGAGGTGACCGACCGGCTCGCCGGCGAACTGGCCCGGGTCCGTGACGGCTACGGGCCCGAGTCGATCTACGCCGGCTCGTACGGTTGGGCGAGCGCCGGCCGCTTCCACCACGCCCAGAGCCAGCTGAGACGCTTCGTCGAGCTGCTCGGCGGGGCCACGGTGAGCGTCGGCACCTACAGCACCGGGGCGGCCGAGGTGCTACTTCCCCACGTCGTCGGCGACGACGAGGAGATCTGGAGGGGGGCTACGTCGTGGTCGGTGGTCGCCGCCCACACCGACACCCTGGTCGCCTTCGGTGGTCTGCCCGCCAAGAACGCCGGGGTCGCCCCCGGAGGGGTGACCGTTCACCGTGTCGGCGAAGCGCTGCGCGAAGCGGTCCGGCGCGGCATGCGGATCGAGTCGTTCAGCCCGCTGCGCGACGACGTGTCCGCCGAGCTCGACGCGACCTGGCATCCCCTGCGGCCGGGCACCGACACCGCCGTGATGCTCGGCTTGGCCCACGTGCTGGTCGTCGAGGGTCTCGCCGACCTCGACTTCTGCGAGCGCTGCTGCAGCGGGGCGGACCGCCTGGTCGACTACCTCCTCGGCCGGCTCGACGGGGTCGCCAAGACCCCGGAGTGGGCGGCGGGCATCTCCCAGGTACCCGCCGAGGTGCTGCGCCGCCTGGCGCGCCGGATGGCCGGCGGCCGGACCCTCGTCAACACCTCCTGGTCGTTGCAGCGCGCCCGCTTCGGCGAGCAGCCGCTGTGGATGTCGATCGCCCTGGCCTGCCTGCTCGGCCAGGTCGGTCTTCCCGGAGGCGGGTTCGGTCACGGCTACGGCTCGATGGCCGACGTCGGCGGCGGGCGCGACCGGGTCCGCGTCCCGGCGCTGCCCGGGGCGGTCCGACGCCTGGTCTCGTGGATCCCCGTCGCCCGGGTCGCCGACATGCTCCTCGACCCGGGGGGCGACTACGAGATCAACGGTCAGCACCGCCGCTACCCCCATGTCCGTCTCGTCTACTGGGTCGGGGGCAACCCGTTCCACCACCACCAGCACCTCGGTCGTCTCGCCCGGGCGTGGCGTCAACCCGAGACGGTGGTCGTCCACGAGACGCACTGGACCGCGACCGCCCGGCACTCCGACGTCGTGCTGCCCGCCACCGTCACCATCGAACGCGACGACATCGGGGCGGGCCGCGGCGACGGCCGGGTGCACGCGATGCAGCGGGTCGCCGAGCCCCTCGGGCTGGCCCGGGACGACTACACCATCTTCGCCGGTCTCGCCGACCGTCTCGGCTTCGGGCCCGCGTTCAGCGAGGGGCGCGACGCCGCCGCCTGGCTCCGGGAGCTGTACCGACAGCTCGCCGAGCGGATGGCCGACGCCGGCCTGGACGCCCCGAGCTTCGAGCGCTTCTGGGCCGACGGGGAGCTCACCTTGCCGGTCGACGACGACGACCGGGTCCTGCTCTCGGGGTTCCGTTCCGACCCGG
>JAKABK010000282.1 GCA_021796905.1 Actinomycetes bacterium | reverse complement strand
ACCGGCTCACTCGGCCACACGCCGATGGCGGTCACGGCCCACACGGTAGCGCCGGGGGCACGGCTGCGCACCTGGGCGATCGGTGCGGGTGCTACGCCCGGGGGGGCCGCGAGCCCCGGAGCGGAGCGGCGGGACAGTAGTGATCAGTTCCAGTTCAGTGCGGGCGAGAGGACTCGAACCTCCACCCCTCTCGGGACCAGGACCTAAACCTGGCGCGTCTGCCGCTTTCGCCACGCCCGCTCATCCACTCCCCAACCTAGCGGTTGGCGCGCACGCCAGCGCCGAGGGCGCCGAGGCGCCGCAGACCCGGGGACGGGCCGAAGCTCCCAGCTGCCGGTACGATCGGCGTCGTGCCGGGTGACGGGTTCCATCCCCCGATCGAGGAGTACCTGGAGGCGGTCCACGAGCTCGAGGAGGAGGGGACACCGGTCATCCAGGCCCGGCTGGTGGAGCGCCTCGACCATTCCGCGCCGGCGGTCTCGGAGATGGTCCGCCGGCTCCGGGACGCCGGCTACCTCGAGACCGCCGGAAGGACCCTGACGCTCACCGACACCGGCCGCTGCCTCGCCGAGAGCGTCGTGCGCAAGCACCGACTGGCCGAACGGCTGCTCACCGACGTGATCGGCCTTCCCTGGGCGAACGCCCACGTCGAGGCCTGCCGCTGGGAGCACGTCATCTCCGACGACGTCGCCGGACGCCTGGAGGTGCTGCTCGGGCATCCCACCACCTGCCCGCACGGCAACCCGATCCCGGGCACCGGGCCCGACCTGCGCCGCCTGACCCCACTGTCACAGGCCCGGCCCGGCGAACGGGTCCGCTTGGAGCGGGTGACCGAGCAGATCGAGATCGACGGGGAGGCCCTCGAGTACCTCTCGGAGCACGGTTGGGTCCCGGGGGCGGAGGCGGTGGTGTCGTCCCGGGCCCCTGACGGGACCCTGACCCTCACGATCGAACCGGCGGGCAGGGGCATGGCCGTCTCACCGGCGCTGGCCCAGCAGCTGCACGTGGCCTCGGCGGTGGCAGCCCCGACGGTGGCAGCCCCGACGGTCGCAGCCCCGACGGTCGCAGCCCCGACGGTGGCGACCGCTTGAAGGTCTTCGTCTCCTCCGACATGGAGGGCACCGCCGGGATCGTGGACTGGGAGCAGGTCCGTCCCGGCTCGTCCGCCTACCCGGCGTCGGTGGAGCTGCTCCTCGCCGAGGTGAACGCCGCGATCGAGGGGGCCGTGCGAGCCGGGGCCACCGAGGTGCTGGTCAACGACTCGCACGGCCGGATGGCCAACCTCCCCCCCGCCCGGCTGGCCGGGCGCGCCCGGTACCTGTCGGGGCGCTACAAACCGCTGTACATGATGCAGGGCCTGGACGCGAGCTTCGCCGCGGTGATGTTCGTCTCCTACCACGGGTCGATGTCCGCCCGCGCCTCGACGCTGAGCCACACCTACTATCCGGCGGCGTTCGCCGAGGTGGCGCTCAACGGGGCGGTGGTCGGCGAGGCGGGTATCAACTGCCTGGTCGCCCAGGCGCACGGCGTGCCGGTGGTGCTCGTCACCGGCGACGACACGACCGCCGCCGAGATCCGCTCCGTGTCCCCCGGGACCCGGGCGGCGGTGGTGAAGCACTCGCTCACCCGTTTCGCCGCCGAGTCGCTGCACCCCGCCGACGCCTGCGAGCTGATCCGGACCGAGGCGCACGCGGCGATCAGCGAGCTGGGTGGGGCCCGGCCACCGGCGGTCGAGCTGCCGGCGACCCTCACCGTCGGGTTCCACACGAGCGACTACGCCGAGCTCGCGGCGCGCGTCGCCGGCGTCACCCGCACCGGGGACCTGACCGCCGAGATCACCGACCCCGACCCCGGCCGGCTGTACACCACGTTCGTGACCGTCGTGCTGCTCTGCCGGGGGCTGGTCGACTAGCGAGCCCCCGGCCGCCGGTGGGGAAAGCGTCGCCCGGGACCGGAGCGCGAGAGGATCAGACCGCCGGTGTCTCCGGGCGCAGCCCTTCGTCGACCACCCGGCGGGCCACCACGTCCATCCGGACCCGCTCGTTCATCGCCGACTGCTGGATCCAGGTGAACGCCTGGTGCTCGGCCATGCCGCAGTCGTCCATCAGCACCCCCTTCGCCCGCTCGACGACCTTACGGACCTCGAGGCGCTCCTCCAGGTTGCGGACCTGCTCCTCCAGCGCGGTCATCTCCTGGAAGCGGCCGAGGGCGATGTCGATCGCCGGGAGCAGCTCGGCCTTCTGGAACGGCTTCACCAGGTAGGCGAGAGCACCTGCGTTGCGGGCCTGCTCGATCAGGTCGCGTTGGCTGAACGCGGTGAGGATCAGCACCGCCGAGAGCCGCTCCGCGGTTATCTCCCGCGCTGCGCTCAGACCGTCGGTCCCGGGCATCTTGATGTCGAGGATCGCCAGGTCGGGCCGCTCCCGGCGCACCAGCTCGACCGCCTCGTCACCCCGGCCCGACTCGCCCACCACGACGTAACCCTCTTCCTCCAGGATCTCCTTGAGGTCGAGACGGACGATGGCCTCGTCCTCGGCGATCACTACTCGCACGGCCATGAGCGGCGCTCCTTCGCGGTCGGGAGGAAGGGATGGGAAAGGAGGGGGAGGGGGCGGGCCAGCGGGTTCAGCTGGTCGCAGCATCGTCGGCGAGGAGCCGGTCGAGCAACTCGTCCTGGCTCGCTCGCAGGGCGTCGACGCTCGCCTGCAGGTTACGCCGGGCCCGCTCGAGGGCGTCGACGTGGCGTTGGGCCTCGGCGTGCTCGCGATGGGCGAGCGGGGTCTCCGAGACCAACGAACGGACCCTCGCCTCCTCGGCGCTCTCGGCGAGGGCGGCCAGCTGCTCGTCCAGGACGGCCAGCTCGTCCTGGGCGGCGCGCAGGCGCTGCGCGGTGTCGAACAACCGGCGCTCGACGAGGGCTCGGGACATGGGACAACGATGCTACAGGTCGCGAAGCTCGAGGCCGCTGCAGGACGCGAGGAACACCAGTTCGTCGGCGTCGAGCTGCGCCCGTCGGCGCTGCGACCGGGCCCCGTGGCCGACCTCCGGCTCCCGGCGCAGGAGGATCGGCGCCTCGTCGGGGGAGCAGGTCGTGGCCCACTGGAGGGCGGCGGCCAGCTTGCGGGCGTGCAGCGGGTCGACCCGGGTGTCGTTGTCGAAGACGGTGAAGAGCACCGCGGGGTAGCTCAACCCCTCCTCCACGTGGTGGTACGGCGAGTACGACAGGAGCCAGCCGAGCTCGTCGGGATCCTCGGCGGTGCCGTACTCGTCGCTCCAGGTGGCCCCGAGACCGAACCGCTCGTAGCGGACCATGTCGAGCAACGGCGCCGAGCAGACCACCGCCCGGTAGCGCTGCGGGCTGCGGGTCAGGGCCGCGCCGACCAGGAGGCCGCCGTTGGACCCGCCCATGATCGTGAGGGTCCCGGGGGTGGCCCAACCGCCGGCGACGAGCTGGTCGGCGGCGGCCTCGAAGTCCTCGAAGACGTGGTGCTTGCGATCCCGCATCCCGTCGCGATGCCACTCCTCGCCCTCCTCGGAGCCGCCGCGGAGGTTGGCCTCCGCCCAAACC
>JAKABK010000281.1 GCA_021796905.1 Actinomycetes bacterium | reverse complement strand
CGACGCAGTTGACCGCCACGTTGAGCTTGCCCCCGACGAACCACTTGGCGAAGGGCAGGTCCCACTCGAGGGCCGTGGTCCACGGCTCGGCCCAGGTCAGCTGCTCGGCCTGCCGCTCCCACCAGCCGATCCTGTCGGCGGCCGCCTGGTCGTAGAGGTCGGCCGTGGCGTTGGCCTGCCGGGCGAAGTCCTCGGGAGGGGGGAAGCGCCTCCCCTCGTGCAGGAGGGCGGAGAGGTTAGAGGTCTCGCTCATGACCAACTCCTACCCGCGCGCCACGGCTCATGCCAATGGGCGCACCGACCGGCACCATCACTTTTTGCGTCATGCCGTTGATGACCCCGGCCGACGAGGTGTACCAGGCGCAGAGGGCGGTGAGGATGCCGATGTACCCGCCGACCTTGATCAGATTGGCGTTGCCGGCGAACTGACCGGCGAACAGGACGATCTCGGTGACCTCCAGGGTCAGGAACACGGCGAGCACGGCCTTGTTGACCCACAGGCTCCACAGCAACATGTAGGTGTTGAAGATGGCGAAGGCCAGGAGGATCCAGCCGAGGTCGTTACTGACGTTCTCGCCGGGCGTCTTGGCGACAAGCTCCACGTAGAGAGCGAGACCGATCCAGAAGCCCCCGTAGGTCGAGAAGGCGGTGGCGCCGAAGACGTTACGGTTGCGGAACTCCCACATGCCGGCCAGGAGCTGGCACAGGCCGCCGTAGGCGAAGGCGTAGCCGATCCACTCGTCGCCGGTGCCCTTGAGGAAGCCGGCGTTGCTGGCCGAGAGGAGGAAAGTCGTCAACGCGAAGCCCGCCAGCCCGAGCGGGGCCGGGTCGGCTGGTGGCGGGGTCGAGAGGACCGAGATCTCGCTCGGTGCGGTCCCTCGCAGGCTGTCGGTGCTGGTCATGGCTCACTGTCCCCTCTCGCGTGCTGTCGTCGGGCACGCGCTCGCTGCTCGCCCCCGGGCCCAGGCTCCCCCGACCCGTCGGGCGCGACCTGTCCGGGCCGCGCCCACAGCTGAGCACGGGAGCGCCGCCCGCTCACCCCCAGTGGGATCGGATGCGCCGAACGGCCCCGCCGTTGCGACCAACGGTCACTCGGGGCCGCTCGTTGGCCGCCAGCGACGGGTCCGTGGCAGATCGGGACCACACGGTGGCACACTCTGGGTAGGTGTTTCCCTGGGGGAGGCAGTTGAGCGCAACCTGGTGGGTCCTGGTAGTTGCATGCGTCGGCGCCGCGGGAGGCGTCGCCGTGGTGGTCCGCTACGCCCTCCTCCGTTCCCGTGAGCTGGTCACCGGCACCCAGAGGACCGCCCTTCGGGCTCTGCGCACCGCCAACCTCGCCGCCCCGCACCTGCGCTCCGGCCTCACCGCCGAGCACGCCGAGCGCGCCGCCCCCTACCTGCGTGACCTGCTCGGGACACCGGGGGTCGCGGTCGCCGACGCCTCCGGCAACGTCATCGGATGCGACGGGATCGACGCCGAGCACCAAGGCCTGCTCCGCCCGGCGCTCGCAGCCGCCCTCGAGGGGGGTGCCCCCCGGCTGGTCAGGTCCTCCGAGCTGTCCTGCAGCCGGGATGGGGGCGCCTGCCCGCTCCAGGCCGGGGTGGTCGTGCCGCTCCGGGTGGACGGTCGAGTGGTGGGCGCCCTCGCCGCCGTCGACTCCTCCGCCCCCGCCGGCCTGCTGCGCCTCTCCTCGGAGGTCGCCGAGTTCGTTGCGACCCAGCTCGCCCTGGCCGAGCTCGACCGCTCCCGGGAGCGGGCCTCCCGGGCCGAGCTGCGCTTCTTACGAGCCCAGATCTCCCCTCACTTCGTCTACAACGCGCTCACCGCCATCGAGTCCTACGTGCGCTCCGACCCGGACCGGGCCCGCGAGCTGCTGGTCGCCTTCGCCGACTTCACCCGCTACAGCTTCGCCCCGTTCCATCAGATGGCCACGATCGCCGAGGAGCTGCGCCTGGTCGAGCTGTACCTCGACCTGGCCCGGGCCCGCTTCGGGGAGCGCTTCGACGTCCAGCTCCGGGTCGCCCCCGAGGTCCTCCCGGTCAAGGTCCCGTCGCTCATCTTGCAGCCGCTCGTCGAGAACGCCCTGCGCCACGGCCTCGAGCCCAACGGTAGGGGCAGACTGTCGATCAGCGTCGAGGACGCCGACACCGAGGCGGTGATCTCGGTCGACGACGACGGGGTCGGCGTGGACCCGGCGCGCATGAAGCGGCTGCTGGACGGGGTGGGGGGCGAGGAGGGTGTCGGTCTGCACAACGTCGACGAGCGCCTCCGGTCGGTCTTCGGGGACAGCCACGGCCTGGTGGTCGAGACGGCCGAAGGGGCCGGGACCCGGGTGACCATGCGGGTCCCGAAGTTCTCCGCCGGGGCGCGAGCGGCGTGAGCGGCCTCGCCGCCCTCGCCGTCGACGACGAGGCCCCCGCCCTCGACGAGCTCGACTTCCTGCTCCGCTCCTGCCCGCAGGTGGGGCGGGTGGAGGGCGCCGGCAGCGCCGAGGACGCCCTGCGCCGCTTGGAGCGGGACCGCTTCGACGTGGTCGTCGCCGACATCTTGATGCCCGGCCTCGACGGCCTCGACCTGAGCCGGATCCTCCGACGCTTCGCCGAGCCCCCGGCGGTTATCTTCGCCACCGCCCACGAGGGCTACGCCCTCGACGCCTTCGAGGTCGGCGCCGCCGGCTACCTGTTGAAGCCGCTCGACGCCGACCGGCTCTGCGAGGTCCTCGACCGGGTGCTCGCCGCCCGGCGCGCACCGACCGAGCCCGACGACCTGGCGACGATCGCGGTGGAGCAACCCGGACGGGTCCGCATGGTGAACCGCTCCGACGTCGAGTGGGTCGAGGCGTCCGGGGACTACGTCCGGCTCCACACCGCCTCGGGTGAGAGCCTCCTGGTGCGGCTGCCGCTCGGCCTGCTCGAGGAGCGTTGGGAGGACCACGGCTTCGCCCGGATCCACCGGGGCCACCTGGTGGCGCTCGCATCGATCCGGGAGCTGCGCACCGACGGCACCCAGACCGTCGCCCGGGTCGGGGCTCGGGACCTGCCGGTGAGCCGACGTCACGTCCACGACCTCCGGCAGCGTCTCGTGCGCAACGCCGGCCTCCGCCGCCGGTGACCCACCCCGACGGGCCGGGGGCCCATGGTGCTGGCGCACCGGCCGGGCGGGACCCCTTCCCCAGACGGGAAACGGTCACCGCCAGCCCCCGCGACGCCGCCTCGCGGACCTGGCCGGCGAGCGAGGACCTCTACGCCCGGGGAGAAGCTGCGGAGGTGCTCCTGTCGTCGCTGCTGCGGGCCCAGCTCGGGGTGACCCTGAGCGCCATCATCCCTGCGGTGGTGGTGATCGGCATCTACCCGCTGCTCGCGTCGGTAGCCCCGGCGGTCGCCCGGGCTGCGGTCGGGCCGGTACCGTTGGCCCTGTTGGTCCTCGGTGGCGGCCTGTACCCGCCGCTCGTGGCGCTCGGCTGGTGGTACGTGCGCCGGGCGGAACGGGTGGAGGCCCGTTTCGCCGAGCTCGTCGCCGACCGGTGATCCACCCCGTCGTGGTCGCCTCGATCGTGGCGGTCGGGGTGGCGACGCTC
>JAKABK010000280.1 GCA_021796905.1 Actinomycetes bacterium | reverse complement strand
GCCCGGAGGCTGGCGGCCGAGGCGCTGCGCAGCGGGACCACCACCCTCGAGGCGAAGAGCGGCTACCGCCTGGAGGTCGCCGGCG
The DNA here is from genome assembly GCA_021796905.1 of Actinomycetes bacterium. Classification (GTDB taxonomy): domain Bacteria; phylum Actinomycetota; class Acidimicrobiia; order Acidimicrobiales; family Palsa-688; genus JAKAQB01. Next base: position 3,526 of record JAKABK010000280.1, on the reverse strand, counting down.
AGCGCCGGTTGCTCGACGTCGCCGGGACGGTCACCTCCGAGACCACCTTCCTCGGGGCCCATGTCGTGCCCCCCGAGTACACCGGTCGGCCCGACGACTACGTCGATCTGGTCGCCGGCGAGATGCTCGCCGCGTGCGCACCCCTCGCCCGCTGGGCGGACGTGTTCTGCGACCGGGGTGCTTTCGACGCCGACCAGGCACGACACGTCCTCACCGCGGCCGCCGGAGCCGGTCTCGGGCTGCGGGTCCACGCCAACCAGCTCGCCCCGGGCCCCGGGGCGGCGCTCGGCGCGCAGCTCGGGGCGGCGTCGGTCGACCACTGCAGCCACCTGGTCGACAGCGACATCGAGGCGTTGGCCTCCTCGGGCACGGTCGCCACCCTGCTGCCCGGAGCCGAGCTGTCCACCCGCTCCCCCTACCCCGACGCCCGCCGGCTCCTCGACGCCGGGGTGCGGGTGGCGCTCGCCACCGACTGCAACCCCGGCACCAGCTTCACCACCTCGATGCCGCTCGTGATCGCCCTAGCGGTCGTCGAGATGCGCATGACCCTCGACGAGGCCCTGGAAGCGGCTACCGCCGGCGGGGCCGACGCACTGCGACGCGACGACATCGGGCGGCTCACCCCCGGCCGGCGCGCCGACCTCGTCGTGCTCGAAGCGCCGACCGCCGCCTGGCTCGGTTACCGGCCCGGGGTGCAGCTCGTCGCCGCGGTGGCCCGCGACGGGGAGCTGGTAGCCGGCGGATGGCCGTCCCCGTCGGCGTGAGGTCGAACCCGGGCGCAGCGCTCACCCACCGGCACCGGGCGTTGACCTGCACTGGGCGCACCGGCTGGCACTGGGCGCACCGGTGATCCCACCAACCGCGGCGGTGCCGCGGCAGCGGCACCTGCCGGCGCGGTTCAGGGCCAGCGGAAGCGGTGCTCGGGGCGGCCGCTGCCGTAGCGCAGGGACAGCTCGATCCGCCCGATCCTCGCCAGGTGGGAGAGGTAGCGCTGGGCGGTCGCCCGGCTGATCCCGGCCCGCCTGGCGACCTCCTCGCAGGAGAGGTCCTCGCCGGCGGCGCGCAGCGTCTCGACGATCAGCCCGAGGGTCTGGGGCGAGTGGCCCTTGGGGAGGTCCCGTTGCGGGGGGCTGCGCAAGGCCGCGTACAGCTCGTCGCCCTCGCTCTGGGTGATCTCCGCGACCGAGGTGAGCCGGGAGCGCATCACCCGGTAGGCGTCGAGCACCTCCCGGAGCCGGGCGAAGGTGAACGGCTTGACCAGGTAGCTGAGCGAGCCGCCCTGGATCGAGGTGCGCACGCTGGCCGCGTCGCGCGCGGCGGTGATCACCACCACGTCGACCTGGGGACGGCCGGGTTGGCGGATCCGGCGCAGGACCTCCAGGCCGGAGATGTCCGGCAGGTAGATGTCGAGCAGCATCAGGTCCGGGCCGGTCGCCTCGACCGCTTCCAGGGCGGCGGCGCCGGAGTTGGCCTCGGCGACCACCTCGAAACCCTCGACCCGCTCCACGTAGGCGCGGTGCAGCGCGGTGACCCGGAAGTCGTCGTCGACGATCACCACCCCGAGGTTCACTGGGACCCGCCCCCGGCGGCCAGCGGCGCCGCCACCGCCCTCGCCGGCTGGAGGCGGGGAGCGCCGGGGTCATCGGGCGGGTCCGGGCAGGTCCGGTCGGGGCAACGGGAGCCCTCGGCCCCGGGGCCGGGCCCGGCTTCGACCGGCACGATGACACCGGGGAGGTGGATGACGAAGCGGGCGCCGCCGAGCCCGGGGTCGCGGCCGATCTCGATCGTGCCCCGACGGCGGGCGACGATCTGGTGGACGATCGCCAGTCCGAGCCCGCGACCGAGCCCGGTGGCCGAAGCCTTGGTCGTGTAACCGTCGACGAAGACCCGCTGGAGGTCCTCGGGAGGCACACCCGGACCGGAGTCGACGACCACGATCTCGAGGTCGGGGCCGCAGCTCCTCGAGGTCACCTCCACCCGTGCAGGGTCGTGTCCGCAGGCGGCGTCGATGGCGTTGTCGACGACGTTGCAGAGGACTGTCACGACGTCGCTCGGCTCGGCGACCCGGCCGGCGAGCCTGGTGCCGGGACCGGTGGCCAGCTCCACCTGGCGTTCCCTCGCCACCGCGCCCTTGGCGAGCAGGAGGGCGGCGACCACCGGGTCCCCCACCGGGTGGCCCGAGGCGGGGGTGAGAGCCGACTCGGGCGACTGGAGCCGGGTCCCGAAGTCGACCGCCTCCTGGTACTCCCCGAGCTCGACCAGGCCGACCAGGGTGTGCATCCGGTTGGCGAAGTCATGCGCCTGGGCGCGCAGCGCCTCGGTGAGCCCCAGGGTGCCGTCGAGCTCCCGCAGCAGCGACTCGGACTCGGTGCGGTCGGCGACGGTGACCACCGATCCGAGCCGGTGGTCCTCGACCTCGACGGGGATGTGGGTCACGACGAGCACCCGGTCGCCGTGGACCACCACCAGGTCCTCGCCGGCGAGCTTGCCCTCGACGATGTCGCGCAGCCTCCCGGGGGGGAGCAGCACCCGCAGCGGGCGGCGCAGGCACCGGTGGGGGAGGCCGAGGAGGCGGCGGCCCTCGTCGTTGACGAAACGGATCCGGCCTTCCCCGTCGAGGCCGACGACACCTTCCCGGATCCCGTAGAGGGTCGCTTGCTGCTCCTGGAGCAGGTCGGTGAGCTCGTCGAGCTCGAGGCCGAAGGTCCGGCGTCGGAGCCACCGGGCGAGGAGGACCGAACCTACCAGCCCGACGCCGAGGGCGATCAGTGCCGCCTTGGCGGCCGCAGCAGCGCCCAGGTCGCCCTGGTGGCCCCAGCCCGGCGGCAGGGCGACGACCACCTGGCCCAACCGCCGGCCGTCGGCAGCGGTGACCGGGGCGCGACCGACCGGCGACCCGCCCGCTGGTGCGTCCCGCGCCACCCTGCCGGTTCCCGGTCGGCGGGCACCGTCACCAGAGACGACCGACCGGCCGTCGGTGGTCTCGACCACCACCACCTCGGCTCCCGCTGCCCGCCGGGCGCCGCTGGCGAGAGCCTCGAGGGCGGTCGGGTCGAACCTGGCGAGGTCGGCGCGCAGCGCCGGAGAACCGGCCAGCCGGGCGGCGAGGTCGGCGCTGTCGGCACGCCGGGTCGGCACCGACGACCCGGTGGACCAGCCGAGCCACGCCAAGCCGACACCGATGGCCACCACCGACACCACGAACTGGAGCACCAGCACCCGACCGGTCAGGCCCAAGCGTGTCCTCTGGCTCCCCCCGTCGATCCCGATGAACCTCACCTCCGGCTCTCGTCTGTCCACCAACGCTACCTCCCCGAAGGCCCGCAGGTCGCTGGCCGTCTGTGCACAAAACGAGCACAAGGAGATAAGCGAAATCAGCAGGCAATACTCCCGTAACCTCGGGGGCCGGAGCCGACTGGTTTATCCTCCCCGGGAGCGTGGCAGACCGGGGAGGGTGCCAATGACGTTGTTCTACCTATCCGTTGGCTTCGGAGTGGTGACCGCCGCAGTGCTGGCCCTGTCGTCG
>JAKABK010000279.1 GCA_021796905.1 Actinomycetes bacterium | reverse complement strand
GGTCGGCGAGAGATGACGCCAACGGGTCGGGTCGTGGGACACCAAGGGGTCCACCTACCCGAAGCGACGGCAGTTCACACCACGCCGGACCTGGCCAACCGGCCCACGGCCCACGGCCTACGGCCACCCGGCCACCCGGCCAACCGGCCCACGGCCAACCGGCCCCCGGCCCACGGCCACCCGGCCACCCGGCCACCCGGCCACGGCCGGCCTGCAACGACGACAGGCCACCAGGCCACCGGGCCACGGCCACCCGGGCCACCCGACCAGGGCCAGGGTCCGGGCCACCGAGAATGTCGGCTGCGAGCGGGATGTCAGAGACGGGCGATCGCCCGGCGGACCCGGGCCTCGCTGACCGGCGCAGCGGTGCCGAGCGACTGGGCCCAGATGGCCACCCGGAGCTCCTCGAGCATCCAGCGCACCTCGGCGGCGCGCGGGTCGGCGACCCAGTCGCCCGGGCCGGTCACCGCGTCCAGTTCGGCCTCGAGTGCCTGGACCGGGCGCATCCGCTCACGGTCCCTCAGCGGGTCCTCCCGGAGCTTGTCGATCCGCGCCGCGGCCGCCTTCAAGTAGCGGACCACGTCGATCAACCGGGCGCTACCGGTCCGGGTCACGAAACCGGGACCGGCGAGCCGGTCCAGCTGCGCGCGCATGTCGGCCACCGACGAGCCCAACGCCGGCACCCCCTCGAGGCGGTCGAGGCGGGCGGCAACCACCCGACGGTAGGAGACGACCAGGGCGGCCCGGGTCACCGCCCGGGTGGTGGCCTCGCCGAGGCCGGCCCGCACCGCCCCCAGCAGGGCGACCCAGTCGGCTTCGGCCCGCACCGGCCCGCCGGCCGAGGCGAGCAGCTGGTCGACCGCCGCCCCGGCGCAGTCCTCCAGGAAGGCGGCGAGGGACGCGTGGGGGACCTGCCCGAGCGCGAGCTTGGCGTCCTCGGGCAGGGAGCGGGCCGCCCTCGCGGTCGGGGGATTGGTCGACAGCAGCAGCAGGGTCCGCGTCGCCGGCCACGCCGCGGCGTCGCGCTCGGCGGGGTCGGTGAAGACCCTGACCGCTGCTCCCGGGCCCTCCTCGACCAGACCGGGGTAGGCGAAGAGACGCTGGCCGGCGACGATCACCTCCACCCGGTCGGGAACGTCGCCGAAATCCCAGTTCGGCGACGGGGGATGCTCGTACGCGGAGCCGGCCGCGGACACCGCAGCGTCGAGCGGACCCCGGAGCCGCCGGCGTAGAGCGGGCAGGTCCCGCGAGCAGGCGAGCTCCCGGCCGTGCCCGTCGACCACCGAGTAGCGGGGTCGCAAGTAGGCGGGCAGGTCCTCGGGGCGGTCCCAGGTCCGGGTCGGCAGCGTGGCCCCGCTGCGGGAGATCACCCAACCGGCGAGCACGTCGAGCAGGTGGCCGTCGCCGGGCCCGTGAGCGGCGAGGAAGGCCTCGGCCGCCTCCGGTACCGGCCCGAGGGACCGGCGGGCGTCCTTGGGCAGCTGGCGCAGGAGGGCGGCGACCAGCTCGGGGCGGTAGCCCGGGAGGTGCCAGGACAAGTCGGCACCGGGCAGGGCCGGCAACGCCGCCAGCGGGACCGTGACGGTCACCCCGTCGTCGTCCTCCAAGGGTGCGTAGCGGTACCCGAGCTCCAGGCGGAGCCCGCCGACGACCCAGACGTCGGGGTAGTCCTCGAAGCGGACCCGGCCGGCAGCGGGCCGGACCAGGTCGGTCGAGCGGAGGGTCATCCGCCCCGGCTCGACCAGTCGCGCGTCTCGCCACCAACGGTCGAAGTCCCGGCCGGTTGCGATCCCGGCCGGGACCCGCTCGTCGAGCACCTCCTCCAGGGTCTCGTCGTCGACGAGCAGGTCGCGGCGCCGGACCCGCTCCTCGACCGCGATCACCGCATCGCGCGCCCGGCGGTTGTCCTCGACGAAGCGGTGGTGGGTGTCCCAGTCGTGCTCGACCAGGGCGTGACGCACGAACAGCTCCCGGGCGGTCCCCGGGTCGACCCGGGTGTAGTCGACGCTGCGTCCGGTGACCACCGGTACGCCGTAGAGGGTGGCGGTCAGGGTCGCTACCGCCGCCGCCCGCCGCCGGTCCCAGCGGGGCTCGCTGTAGCTGCGCTGGAGGAGGTGACCGCCGAGGCGCTCGGCCCAGCGTGGATCGATACGGGCGCCGTCGCGCGCCCAGAGCCGCTCGGTCTCGACGAGCTGCGCCGCCATCACCCACCGGGGCGGGCTCTTGGTGAGCACCGATCCCCGGCCGAGGGTGAAGCGGGTTCCCCGCGCCCCCAGGTACTCCCGCTGGCGCGGCCCGCCCCGGGCGCGTGCGCCGCGTCTTTCCCCCGAGTCCTCGACGAGGAGACCGATGTGGGAGAGCAGACCCGCGAGGACCGATCGGTGCACGGCGTCGGGGTCGGCCGGCTCGTGGCTCATTCGGATCCCGAGGTCACGGCACACCTGGCGCAGCTGGGTGCAGAGGTCCTCCCACTCTCGCACCCGCTGGAAGTTCAGGTGCTCCCGACGGCACATACGCCGGAACGCGGATGACGACAGCTCCCGCTGCCGCCCCTGCAGGTACTCCCACAGCCGCAGGTAGGCGAGCAGGTCGGAGCCGGGGACCTCGAAACGCCGGTGCGCCTCGTCGGCGGCCTGGCGGTGCTCGGCGGGGCGTTCCCGGGGGTCCTGGATCGACAGGGCCGCGGCCACGACGATCGTCTCCCGCACACAACCGTTGCGGTCCGCCTCGAGGACCATCCGGCCCAGGCGGGGGTCGACCGGTAGGCGGGCGAGGCGCCGGCCGACGGTGGTCAGCCGGTGCCGGCCGTCGGTGGTGTCGAGGGCCCCGAGCTCGCTGAGCAGGTCGTTGGCGGCGGCTATCTGCCGGCGGTCGGGCGGGTCGAGGAACGGGAAGTCGCTGACGTCGCCGAGGCCGAGCGCGGCCATCTGGAGGATCACCGACGCCAGGTTGGTCCGGGTGATCTCGGGATCGGTGAACTCCGGGCGCCCCTCGTAGTCCGCCTCGGAGTAGAGCCGGATGCACACCCCCGGCCCGATCCGCCCACACCGTCCCGCCCGCTGGTCGGCGCTGGCCCGGGAGATCGGCTCGATCGGGAGGCGCTGCACCTTGGTGCGAGGGCTGTAGCGCGAGATGCGGGCGAAACCGGGGTCGATCACCGCACGGATCCCGGGCACGGTGATCGACGTCTCGGCGACGTTGGTGGCGAGCACCACCCGCCGGCCGGAATGCGCACGGAACACCCGGTGCTGCTCGGCCGCCGACAGCCGGGCGTAGAGCGGCAGGATCTCGGTCCCGACCAGCTCGGCGGCCCGCAACGCGTCGGCGGTGTCGCGGATCTCCCGCTCCCCTGCGAGGAACACCAGCACGTCGCCCGACGACTCGGCGACGAGCTCACCGACCGCGTCGACGATCGCCTCGGTCTGGTCCCGCGGGTCGCTGCGCGTGGCGCCAGGAACACGGCGCGCCGAGCCCGGGGGCAGGCGGGCGGGAGCGTCCCCGCCGGCGGGCACGGCCGGGGCGTCGAGGGGCCGGTCCCCGCCGGCGGGCACGGCCGGGGCGTCGAGGGGCCGGTAACGGACCTCCACCGGGTAGGACCGGCCGGAGACCTCCACGACCGG
>JAKABK010000278.1 GCA_021796905.1 Actinomycetes bacterium | reverse complement strand
CTGGGCGTCGCCGACGCCCTCTTCGCCACCGGGCCGGCGCCCTGGGACATCACCGGGTTCTGAGCGCGGTCGGCGCCCGAGCGCCCGTCAGGCCCCCGTGGGGGCTGTCGCTGCGCCGAGGGCTGTCGCTGCGCTCGTGGGGGACGCCTCAGCGCCTGGTCCACTCCTCGGGGTCGAGGACCTGGCCGCTCACGAAGCTTTGGCGCTCGTAGGGAGACAGTCGCCGGGCGAAGCGGCGGGCGAGCCGCCGGCGCTGGACCACCGTGACGAGCAGCACGAGGATCACGGCAGCCGCCACGGCTGCCGCAGCGGCGAGGTAGGTGGCTCTCATGGCGTAACCATCCTGCCAAGCGCGAGCCGGCCGCGCCACGGCCCCGTCGGCCGCGCCACGGCCCCGTCGGCCGCAGACGGTCTTGCCGGCGGTCGGCCACCGGTGGGGAGCAGTGCCGGGGTGGTCCGGCGGGCGACGGGTCCCGGCCGGCGTGGTCGGGGCGGGAGTGCACGCCGCGGTCCCGGCCCGGACGGACCCGGAGGTCCGGGCAGGTCCCGGGCGCTGGAGCCCGGCGGGACCGAGCGGGTTCGGCAACGACGTCGGTGGGTGCCTCGACGCTGCCGGCGGCGGGTCGGGGGCGGTGCTGCGGTATGATCGGGTCCCCGCCCTCGACCGGGCGGTGGAAGCTTTGCTGGCGCATCCGGCGAGCGTGGGCGTCTCCTGCCGGTGGCGGGGGCCCACGCTCGTTGTGTGTCGCCAGGATCGTGCAGACCGGTTTGCCTCGAGGACGAACGGAGGTGGTGATGGCTCAGACGGCGACCTTGCGTGCCCTGGCCGAGCCCCTCTTGGGCGAGGTCGGCCTCGAGCTGTGGGACCTGGAGGTGAGCCGGACCTCGGTGCGGTTCCTGGTGGACCGCGCCGAGGGGGTGGACCTCGACTCGTTGAGCGACGCCAGCCGGGTGATCTCGGACTTGCTCGACCACCACGAGGAGCTCGCTCCGCCAGCCGGGTACTCCCTCGAGATCTCCAGTCCCGGACTGGAGCGCACCTTGCGCAGCGCCGAGCAGTTCCGGAGGTTCGTCGGCTCGGAGCTGAGTGTCAAGACCTCCAGGCCGGTGGCCGGCGGGAGACGCCATCGAGGCTCGCTCGTCGCTGTCGACGAGGTCGGGATCCTGCTCGCCGTCGAGGGGGTCCCGGGTGACCCGCTCCCCATCCGCTTCGACGAGATCGAGCGGGCCAGAACGGTCTTCGTATGGGGGCCGGGCACCCCCGGCCCGGGCGCCCGCCGCGCCGGCCCGTCGACCGCTGGTACCGGGGGGACCGTTCGGATGTCGCCCGACAACATCCGGGGGCGTCGCTCCCGGTCCGCCGGAGCCCAACCGTCGGCTCCCGGCTCCGGCACCGATCCTGCCCCAGGGCTCCCCGCAACCGGGGATGCCCCCGCCGCTCACCGACAGAAGGACCAGTCGCGATGAAAGATCAGTTCGCCTTCCTCGATGCCCTGCAACAGATCGCCAAGGACAAGGGCATCAGCGTCGACACCCTCCTCGATGCTCTCGCCAACGCCCTGGTGGCCGCCTACAAGCGCCTCCCGGACGCCGCCGAGGAGGCGGTGGTCACCGTCGACCCCGAGACCGGCGACATCCGGGTCTACGGGCAGGAGCTCGACGAGGACGGCAATGTCGTCCGGGAGTGGGACGACACCCCGAGCGACTTCGGGCGGATCGCGGCGCAGACAGCCAAGCAGGTGATGACCCAGCGGATCCGTGAGGCCGAGCGTGACCTCAAGTACGAGGAGTACGCCGGGCGGGAAGGCGACATCGTCACCGGGATCATCCAGCAGAGCGACAACCGCTACACCCTGCTGGATCTAGGCAAGGTCGAGGCCCTCCTCCCGCAGGCGGAGCAGGTGCCCTACGAGCGCTACGAGCACGGTTCTCGGCTCAAGGCGTACATCGTCGAGGTCCGCAAGACCACCAAGGGTCCACAGATCGTCGTGAGCCGCACCCACCCGGGTCTGATCCGGAGGTTGTTCGAGCTCGAGGTGCCGGAGATCTCGAGCGGGGTGGTCGAGATCAAGGCGGCGGCCCGCGAGCCCGGTCACCGCACCAAGATCGCGGTCTGGTCCAACGACTCCAACGTCGACCCGGTCGGAGCCTGTGTCGGGGCGCGCGGCGCTCGCGTGCGCATGGTGACCAACGAGCTGCGGGGAGAGAAGGTCGACATCGTGTCGTTCTCCGACGACCCCCGGGAGTTCGTGATGCGGGCGTTGCAGCCGGCCAAGGTCAAAGACGTGCACCTCGACGACCTCACCGGCACCGCGACGGTCGTAGTCCACGACTTCCAGCTCTCCCTCGCTATCGGCAAGGAAGGCCAGAACGCGCGTCTCGCGGCTCGCCTCACCGGCTGGCGGATCGACATCAAGAGCGAGACCCAGATGGCGGAGGAAGCCGCCTACGCCGACCAGGAGTGGGCCGAAGGTGAGTGGGTGACCAACGAGGCCGGGGAAATGGTGTGGCAGTCGGCGGAAGGGGGCGAGGCGCTGTCGGCCGAGGAGTGGAACCTCGCCGAGTCCGGGGCGCTCCCACCTCCGGGCGGTGTCGCTGGTGACGAGCGGACCGCCCAGCCCAGCGCCCCGGCTGACGCCCTCCCGGCTGACAGCACCCCGGCGAGCCCGGGAGGACCAGGTCCGAGCGAGACCGAGGTGCCGGTAGCCGTCGACGGGGGGGAGCCCTCTCACGATGTCGCCGGTGCGGATGGCGAGGCCTAGGCCGACGGCACCGGCCCGTCGGTCCGGGGACCCGGAAGGTCCCGGGGTGAGCGGTCCGCTCGGGCGGGGGGTTGCCTCACCCGAAGGACCGGTTCGTACATGTGTCGGTTGTCGCCGGCGGGCGCCGGCGACGTCGCTGGTCCGGGTGGCGTGCTCCGAGGGCGGCTCCCTGGTCCTCAGCCGCAGCGCTCCGGGGCGCGGCGCCTGGCTCTGCGCCACCCAGGACGGCCCCGACCCCGATTGCGTGGATGCCGCCGATCGTCGCAAGGCCTGGTCGAGGGCCTTGCGCTCGGAGATCGACCCCGGCTCGGTCCCCTTCGGGAAGCTGGTGCGAGGGACCGGGCCCAAACGTGAGACAATGGGACCTGGCGCAGCCGAAGGTGCTGCGCGCGGTGGAAGGGACTGACGCAGCACTTGCCGACCAAGCGAATCCGGGTCTACGAGCTGGCACGAGAGCTCGGGCTCACCAACAAAGAGGCCCTCGACCTCTGCACCTCCCTCGGGATCGGGGTCAAGAGCCACTCCTCGAGCCTCGAGGACCAGCAGGCTGATCGTGTGCGCCGCAAGGCGGACCGGGAAGGGCTGCGTCGCGAGGTCCAGCCCGAGGAGGAGTCGGCCCACCCGACCAAGACCTCCAAGGCCGCGAAGTCCACCGCCGCGCCTGCCACCGCCGCGCCTGCCACCGCCGCGCCTGCCACCGCCGGGGACGGCAGCGGTGCCGTCACTCCGACAGCGACCGAGCTCCCCGGCGAGCCGACGCGCCCCGAGCGCCCCTCGGGCGCCCAGATCGTGAGCAGCCGGCCCCCTGGTGCCCGTGCTCCCGAGACAGCACCTCCCGCCGGCCGGAACCCGCCCGGCTCCC
>JAKABK010000277.1 GCA_021796905.1 Actinomycetes bacterium | reverse complement strand
CCGACAACACGCTCAACCCAGCACACGCCCGGCGCCGGAGGGGGCCGGGGGGAGGTCCTGACCTCCCCCCGCTAGACCGTGAGGCGGCTTTTTGTGGTGGGCCCGGTGGGGATCGAACCCACGACCGAGGGATTATGAGTCCCCTGCTCTGACCACTGAGCTACGGGCCCGGGTCCCGGTCCGGCCGGCACCGCCCGGCGAGCATAGAGTGCCGGCACCACGATCCGCCGCCGCGGTCAGCTCGCCGAGCCCGCCGCCGTAGGGACCGCACAGGGCCGGCCCGTAGGAGGCATGATCGGGGTCTCCCCTGCCGGCGACCCACTACCCCCGGAGGTCAAGCCATGCCCGCCCGAGCGCTCAACACCGACGACTTCGGAGGTGAACTGTACGACCTGTCGATCTCGGAGGAGTCCCGCCCTCTGCTCGCCGCGGTCGAGCGGTTCGTGGCCGAAGAGGTCGAGCCGATGCAGGAGCAGTTCTTCGCCCTCGGCGAGGGCCGGGCCGACCGGTGGAGCTTCGCCCCAGGTCAGCTGGAGCTGCTCGACGGGGTGAAGGCGAGGGCCCGGTCGGAGGGGCTCTGGAACTTCTTCCTGCCCGGGGCCGGCAGCGGCCGCGGCCTCACCAACCTCGACTACGCCTACATCGCCTTCGAGCTGGGCAAGCAACCCCTGGCGTCGGAGTGCGTCAACTGCTCGGCTCCCGACACCGGCAACATGGAGGTCTTGGAGCGGGTCGGCACCGCCGAGCAGAAGCGCCGCTGGCTCGAGCCGCTCCTCGCCGGCGAGATCCGCTCCGCTTATGCGATGACCGAGCCGGACCTGGCCTCCTCGGACGCCCGCAACATCGCCTGCTCGGCGACCCTCGACGGCGACGAGTGGGTGATCAGCGGCGAGAAGTACTACATATCCGGCGCGGGCGATCCGCGCTGCAAGGTGATGATCGTCATGGTGCGCACCAACCCCGACGCCCCGAGCCATCTCCAGCAGAGCCAGATCCTGGTCCCGATGGACACCCCGGGAGTCGAGATCGTCGAGCCGATGCTCGTCTTCGGCCACGACGACGCCCCCCACGGGCACATGCACCTGCGCTTCGATGACGTCCGGGTACCCCGAGACAACGTCCTGCTCGGGGAGGGACGCGGCTTCGAGATCTCCCAGCTCCGGCTCGGCCCGGGCAGGATCCACCACTGCATGCGATCGGTCGGCGCCGCCGAGAAAGCCCTCCAGCTCATGGTGGAGCGGGGTCTGTCGCGGGAGGCGTTCGGCAAGCCGATCATCGCTCTCGGCAAGAACACCGAGCTGGTCTCACGGGCCCGCATCGAGATCGAGGCGATGCGGCTGATGGTCCTGCGGGCCGCCAAGGCGATGGACCTGATGGGCAACGCCGACGCCCGAGCCTGGGTTAGCGCGGTGAAGGCGATGGTGCCGGAGCGGGTGTGCCAGATAATCGACCAGGCGATCCAGCTGCACGGTGCCACCGGGATCTCCCAGTGGTCGCCCCTCGCCGACATGTACACCTCCCAGCGCACCCTTCGTTTCGCCGACGGGCCCGACGAGGTCCACCACATGGTCGTCGGACGAGCGGAGATAGCCCGCTGGCGGAAGGACCGCTACGAGCCCGACGGGGGGAGCCGGCGCTGACCGCCGGGCACCCCGAGCCGGTCGTCGCCGACCGGCGGTCGGTGCCAGGGACCCGTCGGCCGGCGGTGCTCGCCAGCAGGCCACCCGCTCCGAGGGTCCCCCGGCTCCGACGGGCGCTGCCGGGCCCATCTGCGCCCCGGGACGGCCCGGGATGGCGCGGGCGGGACGGCCCGGGGCGGGGCCGGGCGGCGCGAGAGGACCAGTGTGGGATCGGCCGTCGGTGAGCGGCGCAGGAGGACCAGGTCCCGTAGGTAGTCGTGGTGGCGTCTCCAAGGAGCCCGCGTCCCCTGGCGCGGCACGAGCCCCTCGGCTCGGCGCACGTAACCGGACCGCAACGGCAGCCACGCCTCGGTGGGCTCCTGCGGACCGGGGGCCGCCGGGGTCGCCTGGTCCCACCCGCCGGCGTCCATCTCCGCCAGCAGACGGCACACCCAGCGGGCCACGAGGTCCGACTTCAACGTCCACGACGCGTTCACGTACCCGAAGCTGAGCGCCAGGTTGGGGACACCGGCGAGCATCACGCCCTTGTAGTCGACGCACTCGGCGATCTCCACCGGGCGGCCGTCGACCGATAGGGCGATCCCACCGAGCAGCTGGACCTCGAGGCCGGTGGCGGTCACCACGACGTCGGCCTCCAGTTCCCGCCCCGACAGGAGCCGGACCCCGGTCTCGGTGAAGGTCTCGATGCGGTCGGTGACCACCGAGACCGTCCCCTCCCGGATCGCCGCGAACAGGTCCCCGTCTGGGACCAGGCACATCCGCTCCTCCCACGGCCGGTAACGGGGGGCGAAGTGGGTGTCGACGTCGTAGCCGACCGGCAGGGCGGAGACCACCCCGGCTCTGAGCATCGCCGCCGCCCGCGCCGGCGCCCTGGTGCACAGCTGGTAGAACGCCTGGTTGCGCAACAGGTAGCGCGCCCGCTGGACCCTGGCGCCGAGCCCGCCGGGGAGGCGCCCGAGCCGGGCGGCGGAGGGGTCCCGTGACGGGGAGCTCACCACCCAGGTCGGGGACCGCTGGAGCATCACCACGTGTGCGGCGCTGCGGGCCAGGGCCGGCACGAGGCTCATCGCGGTCGCCCCGGAGCCGATCACGACGACCCGCTTGCCGGCGTGGTCGAGATCCTCCGGCCACGCCTGCGGGTGGACGACCGGCCCGGCGAAGCGCCCGATGCCGGGAAGCTCGGGGGTGTGACCCCGGTCGTAACGGTAGTACCCGGTGCCCGAGTACAGCAGCCGACAGCGGTACCGTTCCCGCTCCCCGCCGGCCAGCTCGACGTCGAGCTCCCAGCGGGCGTCGGGAGTCGACCACGAGGCGGCCACCACCCTCCGCCCGGTTCGCAGCGCAGCGTCGACTCCGGCCTCGCGGGCGGTCGAGGTGATGTAGTCGCGGATGGCCGGGCCGTCGGCGATGACCGCCTCACCGGTCCACGGGCGGAACGGGTAGGCGAGGGTGTACACGTCCGAGTCGGACCTGACCCCCGGGTAGCGGAACAGGTCCCACGTGCCGCCGATCGCGTCCCGGGCCTCGAGGACCACGAAGCTCGCCCGTGGGAGGTCACGACGGAGCCGACAGGCGGCACCGATCCCCGAGAGGCCCGCGCCGACGATCACCACGTCGAGATCGGCTTCGATCGACCCGGCAGTCGCCATCGCCCGACCTCCTCCCGCCGATAGCCGGCACCCGGTTCGTCCCGGGCCGAGGATGCGACGTACCTCGGGAAGGGCACCCGCTCCGGGGGAGGGACTCGAACCCCCAACCTAGTGGTTAACAGCCACCCGCTCTGCCGATTGAGCTACCCCGGAAAGTACCCGGCGACCCTACCAGCTCGGCTCGGAGGGGGCTCTCCGGGCCGAGCCCGCCCGGACCGGCTCATCCTCGGTTCAGCACTCCTTGAGGTAGTCCTGCAGGTGGCTGTAGCGGGTCGGGCTGCGGAGCAGGCTGAGCATCTTGGACTCGATCTGGCGGATCCGCTCGCGGGTCAGCCCGAACTCCCGACCGAGCTCCTCTAGGGTGTGGAC
>JAKABK010000276.1 GCA_021796905.1 Actinomycetes bacterium | reverse complement strand
CGCGGCGCGCGCCCAGCACCTCGACGAGACCGGCGTGTACGTCCATGTCATCGCCGACGGCGGGATGGCCACCGGGGGCGACATCGCCAAGGCGGTGGTGTGCGGGGCCGACGCGGTGATGATCGGCTCGCCGCTCGCCGCCGCCACCGAAGCGCCCGGTAGGGGCTACCACTGGGGTATGGCGACGTTCCATCCGAGCCTGCCCCGAGGAGCCCGGGTGAGGACCGCCACCCGGGGCACCCTGCGGGAGATCCTCGTCGGTCCCGCCCACGAGAACGACGGTCGCCTCAACCTCTTCGGCGCCCTGCGCACCTCGATGGCCACCTGTGGCTACGAGTCGGTCAAGGAGTTCCAGAAGGCCGAGGTGATGGTGGCCCCGGCGTTGCAGACCGAGGGCAAGTCGCTCCAGCGTTCCCAGCACGTCGGCATGGGCCACTGAGCGGCACCGGATCGCAGCGGCGGACCGGGGCCCGACCGCCCGCCCGGGGCCGACGTTGATCGCCGGCAGGCACGGCCCGTCCGGGCCCTCCCGGCTCGACACCGTCCTGGTCGTCGACTTCGGCGCCCAGTACGCCCAGCTGATCGCCCGCCGGGTGCGCGAGGCCCACGTCTACAGCGAGATCGTCCCCCACACGATCAGCGCGGCGGAGGTCGCCGCCCGGGCGCCGGCAGCGGTCATCTACTCCGGAGGTCCGAAGTCGGTCCACCAGCCGGGCGCGCCACTGCCCGACCCGGGGATCCTCGACCTCGGGATCCCGACCCTCGGGATCTGCTACGGGATCCAGGTCGTCGCTCAACAGCTCGGGGGGTCGGTCGACCGCAGCGGGCGGGGGGAGTACGGGCGGACCAGCTTCACCCCCACGCCCGCCGACGACGCCGGGCCGCCGTCGTCGGTGCTGTTCGACCAGGTGCCGCCCCGCTTCGACGTTTGGATGAGCCACTTCGACGCGGTGGTCGAGGCCCCCCCCGGGTTCCGGGTGACCGGGTCGAGCCCCGACGCCCCGGTCGCCGCCATGGAGGACCCGCAGCGGCGGATCTACGCGCTGCAGTTCCACCCCGAGGTGGCCCACAGCGACGGCGGCCAGCAGATCCTGAAGAGCTTCCTCTACGAGGTCGCCGGCTGCCGTCCGACCTGGACGATGAGCTCGGTGATCGACGCGGCGGTCGCCTCGGTGCGCTCCCAGGTCGGTGACCAGCGGGTGATCTGCGGGCTGTCCGGCGGGGTCGACTCGGCGGTCGCCGCCGCCTTGGTCCACAAGGCGATCGGCGATCAGCTCACCTGCGTGTTCGTCGACACCGGCCTGTTGCGTGCCGGCGAGGCCGAGCAGGTGGAGGCCACCTTCCGGGGGCAGTTCGACATCGACCTGGTGCATGTCGAGGCGGCCGGCCGTTTCCTCGGGGCCCTCGACGACATCGCCGACCCCGAGCGTAAACGCAAGATCATCGGCGAGACGTTCATCCGGGTCTTCGAGGAGACCGCAGCCGGGCTCGGCGACGCCCGCTTCCTCGTGCAGGGGACCCTCTATCCGGACATCATCGAGTCGGGCACCAAGGACGCAGCCCGGATCAAGAGCCACCACAACGTCGGCGGCCTCCCCGAGGACATGGCCTTCGAGCTGGTCGAACCTCTGCGGTCCTTGTTCAAGGACGAGGTGCGGGCCGTCGGCGAGGAGCTCGGCCTGCCCGAGGAGATCGTCTGGCGTCAACCGTTCCCGGGCCCGGGGCTGGCGGTGCGGATCGTCGGGACGATCACCGCCGAGCGGGTGGAGATCCTCCGTGCCGCCGACGCGATCGTCACCGAGGAGGTCCGCAGGGCGGGGCTGTACCGGCAGCTGTGGCAGAGCTTCGCCGTGCTGCCGGTGGTGCGGACCGTCGGGGTCCAAGGCGACGAGCGCACCTACGCCCACCCGGTGGTGATCCGGGCGGTCACGAGCGACGACGCGATGACCGCCGACTGGGCCCGGCTCCCCTACGACCTGCTCGAGCGGCTCAGTTCCCGGATCATCAACGAGGTCCCCGGCGTGAACCGGGTGGCGCTCGACATCACCTCCAAACCGCCGGGGACGATCGAATGGGAGTAGCGGGGAAAGGCGCCGATCTCCGCCGGCCGGACGATGCTCGGCGCAGGGACCTCGACGCCGAGCGGGACGCGACCGTGGCCCGGGTCGCCGACCTCCACGCCGAGGTCACCGGGATCGTGGAGTCCTGCGTGGACGCCGGCACGGACGACGAGCACGACCCCGAAGGGGCGACGGTCGCCTTCGAGCGTCAACGGGCCGCCGATTTGCTCGGGACCGCCCGGAGACATCTCGCCGAGCTCGACGCCGCCCGCCACCGGCTCTCCGCCGGCAGCTACGGGACCTGCGAGCTGTGCGGCGGGAGGATCGCAGACGAACGCCTGGAGGCGTTGCCGGCGGCGACCCGCTGCGTCGCCTGCGCCACCACTCTCGGGTGAGCGCTCCGCCCGGCGGTCCCGGCGGGCTCACCGGGATCTCCGGCGAGCTCGCCGCCGGCCTCGCCCGACTGCTCGGTCCCGACGCCCTCCCCCCGAGCCGCTCGCTTCGACCCGGTGGCCGCGACCCGGTCTTCGTAGGTGTCGACGGCTGGTCGGGGAGCGGCAAGACCACCCTCGCAGGGGCTCTCGCCGACGAGCTGGGGGCGGCCGTGGTGCACCTCGACGACCTCGTCGCCGGCTGGGAGGACCTGGCCGGCTCGGTCGGCCGGCTGGTCGAGACGGTGCTACCCGCCCTTGCGGCCGGGAACCCGGCTGGATGGCGGAGCTGGGACTGGGCGGCCGGCACCCCGGGACCGGGCCGCACCCAGGCGCCCGCAGCGCTGCTCGTCGTCGAGGGTTGCGGGGCGGGCAGCTGCCGGGTGCGGCCCTGGTTGTCCGCGCTGGTCTGGGTCGAGGTCCCGGCCGCGGTGCGCGCCGCCCGCCTGCGGGGACGCCCAGACTGGGGCGGGTACCGGCAGTGGTTCGAGGTGTGGGAGGCCCAGGAGCGGGCGCTGCGGGCCGGGGACGACCCTCGCCGTTTCGCCGACGCGCTGGTCGTCGACGACGGAACCACCTGCGCGCTGACCTGGGCGGCCGGTGCGTGACCCCGACGGCCTCCGGGGACCCGCCCGGCGGCTCGTCGCAGCGCCGGGACGGCCGGACCGCGGTCCCGGCGGCCACCCAGTGCGCGCAGACTGAATGGGATCGGGTTCGGCGGGTAGGAACCTCCCGCCGGTCGAACCCGGCAGGAGGTCGCGTTGTCGCCCCGGGTCGATCGGGAGTTCGAGGGAAGACCAACCGAGGTCCGCTCGGCGCGGGCCTTCGTCGAGACGACCCTCGCCGCCTGGGGGATCGGCGAGGTGACCGACGTGGCGGTGCTGCTGACCAGTGAGCTGAGCACCAACGCGGTCCGCCACGCCGGCACCGCGTTCCGGGTGGCGGTGTCGTGCGCCCCCTCCGAGCTGGTGGTGGAGGTCGCCGACGGGTCCGACGCCCTCCCGGTGACCCGACCGAGAGCGCCCCGGGACGAGGGAGGCAGAGGGATGCAGCTCGTCGAGGGGCTCGCCCGGGCCTGGGGAGCCCGCCAGGTCGGCGGCGGCGGCAGGGGCAAGGTCGTCTGGTTCGAGCTGGACCTGCCGGGGTAGCCCGGGCGGGCGGGGCCGGGACCT
>JAKABK010000275.1 GCA_021796905.1 Actinomycetes bacterium | reverse complement strand
CCTGAACCCCGGCGCCAGCAGATGGCCACGCTGGCGCCGATCAGGTCGGCGGTCCCGGCTCGTCCGAGCAACACCCCCGCCGCCCGTGCCGTCGGCTCGTCCAACACCACGACATTGGTCTCGGGAGCCGAGAGCAGCTGGGCGAGCCGAGCCTGCCGCCGTCCGTTCCTCCACGCCTGGCCGAGGGCACCAGCAGGCACATTGATCTCGGTCCTGGGTCCTCTTGTCACTCTCGCCAGCAGCGCGGTGATCCTGCGGTCACCGCGCTCGAGGGCGATCAGTGCCCCGGTGTCGAGCGTGACGCCTCTCACGGGGACAGGCCGAGCACCTCGTCCGCCCAGGCGTAGTCGGCCGGTGACGGCTCGCCGTGATCGGAAACCAGGGAGGCGACCAACCTGGCCAGGGACGCGTCGCGCTCTGCGCGAGCGAGAGCGTCGGACACGTAGGCCGGCACGCTCGGCGCCTGCCCGTTGGCCACGGCTTGCCGGGCTGCCTCGATCTGGTCCCCGGGAAGGGATACGGCGATCTTCCCGTAAGTCCTTGTCGTACCTCCGTCATACCGCCTGGGTGCCAGTGCAGATCGACGACCGCAGGCGCGGGCTCATTCGGTGCAGGCCGGTCGCCGTGGCGCGACCGGCTGTACAGGTCCTCGACAACTCACCTGCTCGACGTCGGAGGCCCGGCTGTGTTCTGCTCCGGCCGAGCCGGTCTGCGGGACCTGGTGCTCAGATGTCGGCGCCGGCGGCTTCGGGCTCGGGCTGCTCACCGCGCACCGCCAGGTTGGCGAAGATCCCCGCCGGCGGCTCGCGCCACGCCGGCTCGGGTGTCCCGGCCTCGGCCGCCCGGATCGCCCGCCACACCCGCTCCGGGGTGCACGGCATGTCGAGGTGGCAGACACCGAGATGGGCCAGGGCGTCTACCACCGCGTTGTGCACCGCCGGGGTGGAGCCGATCGTCCCCGACTCGCCGATGCCCTTCGCCCCGAGCGGGTTGAGCGGGGTGGGGGTCTCGGTGTTGTAGGTCTCGAAGCTCGGCATCTCGGCGGCGCTCGGCATGGCGTAGTCGGCGAGGTTGGTGGTCAGCGGGGTGCCGTCGGGGTCGTAGACCATCTGCTCCCACAACGCTTGGGCCATGCCCTGGGCGATCCCCCCGTGCTGCTGGCCGGTGACGATCAACGGGTTGACGATCCGGCCGCAGTCGTCGACCGCCACGTGACGCAGCGGTCGCACCAGGCCGGTGTCCCGGTCGACCTCGACCACCGCGACATGCGCGCCGAAGGGGAACGTCGCCGCCTCCTGGCGATGGTCGAGCGCCACCGAAAGCGGCTCCCCGGCGTCGTCCGCCCGGGCGGCCAGCTCGGCCCACGACAGGGCCCTCGATGGGACCCCGGCCACCCCGACCCGCCCGTCGGCGGTCACGGCGATGTCGGCCGGGTCGGCTTCGAGGGCGGCGGCGGCCAGTTCCCGGGCCCGGGCGAGCACCCCGTCGGCAGCGACCGAGACCGCGCTGCCCCCGAGCTGGAGGGAGCGGGACCCTCCGGTGCCGCCCCCGCGGGGCACGCTGGCGGTGTCGGACTGGACGAAGCGGACCATCCCGAGCGGGATCCCCAGACGGTCGGCGACGATCATCGCGAACGAGGTGGCGTGCCCCTGGCCGTGGGCCGAGGTCCCCACCTTGATCGTCGCACCCCCGTCCGCTCCGATGGCCACCTCCCCGTACTCCCCGCCCGAGCCGCCGGTGACCTCCACGTACACCGCCACCCCGATCCCGAGAAGCCGCCGCTCACCGGCCACCCGCCGTCGGGCCTGCTCGGCGCGCAGGTCCTCGTAGCCGGCTGCCTCGATCGCGGCGTCGAGCGCCTTGGGGTAGTCGCCGCAGTCGTAGCGGGTGCCGGTCGGGGTGGTGAACGGGAACTGTTCGGCGCCGATCAGGTTGCGCCGGCGCAGCTCGACCGGGTCGATACCGAGCTCGGCTGCAGCCACGTCCATCACCCGCTCGAGGTACTCGGCCGCCTCGGGGCGCCCGGCCCCCCGGAACGCCCCCATCGGCGTGGTATTGGTCAACGCCACCGCCACGTCGAAGCCGACCCTCGGGACCCGGTAAACGCCGGTGGCCATCATCCGGGTCGGTCCGAGGGCGAGGGCACCGCCGAAGCCGGCGTAGGCGCCGGCGTCGGAGACCACCCGGCAGCGCAACCCGGTGATCCGCCCCTCGGAGGTGAAGCCCATCTCGACGTAGTCCACCTGGCCCCTGCCGTGGGGGGTGGAGACGAGGTTCTCGGAGCGGGTCTCGGCCCAGCCGACCGGGCGGCCGAGCCGGAGGGCGGCGGCGACGACCACCGCGTGCTCGGCGCCGAGACCGGCCTTGGCACCGAAGGCCCCCCCGACGTGGGGGGCGACGACCCGCACCTCGGCCGGGTCCAGCGCGAGGGTGCGGCAGAGCGCGGTGTGGAACCCGTGCGGCATCTGGGTCGACACCCACACGGTCAGGCGGTGGCCGGCGCCGTCGTCGCCGGGGACGGCGGTGATCGCCGCGGTCTCCATCGGCACCACCGCCACCCGCTGGTTGGCGACCCGCACCCGGGCTATGTGGTCGGCGCCGGCGAGGGGGTCCTCACCCTCGGGGTCGCGGGCACCGGCTGCCAGGTTGGAGCCGATCTGCTCGAACTGGAGCGGGGCACCGGGGGCGAGGGCCGCTTCGGGATCGGCCACCGCGGCGAGTGGGTGGTAGTCGACCACCACCGCCTCGGCGGCGTCGACCGCCTGCGCCGAGGTCTCCGCGACCACCGCTGCGACCGCGTCACCGACGAAGCGGACCTTGCCGACCGCCAACGGTGGACGGCCCGCCTGGTCGTTGAGGACCATGAAACCGTGCACCACCGGCAGGTCCAGGTCGGCGGCGGTGAGCACCGCTACCACCCCCGGCATCGACCGGGCTGCTGCGAGCTCGACCGAGGCGATCCGGGCGTGCGCGACAGTCGAGCGGACGAAGGCCAGGTGCAGCAAGCCCGGTACGGACACGTCTGCCACGTACCTGGCGGCACCGGTGAGCAGCTCCGGGTCCTCGACCCTGCGGACACGGTTACCGAGAAGCGAGCCGACCATCCGGGCAAGCTACCTGCGGTCTCGACGGTGACGGTCAGCCGACCCGGCCGTACCCGATGATCGTCCCGTCGTAGTTGATCGACTGGGTCTGCACGTTGGTGCCGGGCTCGTTGGCCGAGACGACCATCCCGTTGCCGATGTACATGGCCACGTGCCCGGGTTGGGGACCGTTGTAGTTGTCGTAGAACACCAGGTCGCCGGGGAGGAGCTGGGATGCGCTGACCCGGGTGGTCTCCTGGTACTGGCTCACCGTGTAGTGGTCCAGGTGGACCCCGGCCGCGGCGTAGGCGTACATGACCAGGCCGGAGCAGTCGAAGCCCTCCTGGGGGGTCGCCCCTCCCCACACGTACGGCACTCCCACCTGCTCCAGGGCGACCCTGACCGCGGTGGCTGCCGCAGCCGACTCCCCGGCGGCCGGCGCCGCCTGCGGGGCAGGTGACCCCGACGGCGCCGAGCCGGTCTGCCCGGTGGTGGCAGCCGGGGTGGTCGCCCGGTCGGTGGCCGGCGCCTGGCTCGTTGCTGTGACGCTGTGTGCCTCCTCCGTGCTCGCCGCCGAGGCCGGGGCGGAGT
>JAKABK010000274.1 GCA_021796905.1 Actinomycetes bacterium | reverse complement strand
CGAGGAGGACACCAGTCGCGAGGCTCACCCATCTGCCGGTACCGCGCGCCACCACGCCCCTCTCCATCGGCACCAACCCTAGCGAGCTGAGCCCGCCCGGATCAGCTCTGGGGTGATCGGCCCGGCAGCTCGACCACCCTTACTTGATCGAGCCGCTAAACGTCTAGCAGATCAGTTACACTTTTCCGGTGAGCCCCGTGCAGGACAGCGATGGCCCGGTGCAGGCCGCCCGCCCGCCGTTGGTGGTCCAGGGGGGCATGGGTGTCGGCGTCTCGGGTTGGGGCCTGGCGCGGGCGGTGTCGCTCGCCGGCGGGCTGGGGGTGGTCTCCGGGGTCGGGCTCGACACCCTGGTCGCCCGGAGGCTCCAGCTCGGCGACCGCGGAGGTCACCTCCGTCGAGCCCTCGCCGCCTTCCCGCACCCCGAGGTCGCAGGACGGGTCCTGCAGCGCTACTTCGTGGCTGGCGGGATCGGCGCTCGGCAGGCGTTCGCTGCGGCGCCGATGCCGGTCATCGCTCCGGGACGCCGGGCGGCGGAGCTCGCCCTCGTCGCCAACTTCGCGGAGGTGTTCCTGGCCAAGGAGGGCCATGACCGCCCGGTGGGGGTGAACTACATGGAGAAGCTCCAGATGTCGACGCCTGCTTCGCTCTACGGGGCGATGCTCGCCGGCGTCGACTACGTCCTCATGGGCGCCGGGATCCCGGCGCGGATCCCCACCCTGCTCGACGACTTCGCCAAGGGCTCCCGGGGGGAGCTGCCGGTAGACGTGGCCGGCGAGGGCGAGCCGGCGCTCACCGCCCGGTTCGACCCGGGCCCGCTGCTCGCCCCCGGGGTCGCAGCGGGCGGCCCGGTCAGCCCGCCGGCCCGGCCTCGTTTCATCGCGGTGGTCTCGTCCCACCTCCTCGCCGCCTACCTCGCCCGGGATGTCCGCACCCGTCCCGACGGGTTCGTGGTCGAAGGACCGACCGCCGGAGGCCACAACGCACCTCCCCGGGGGCAGCTCGTGCTCGACGCCTCCGGGGAGCCGGTCTACGGGCCCCGCGACGAGGTGGACCTCACGAAGATGTCGGCGCTGCGACTGCCCTTCTGGCTGGCCGGCGGGTGCGCCAGCCCGGACGCGCTCGCCGGCGCCCTGCGGGCGGGGGCCGCGGGAGTCCAGGTCGGCTCTGCGTTCGCCCTGAGCGAGGAGTCCGGTCTCGCACCGGAGGTCAAGCGGTTGCTCGCCGAGGCGGCGGAGGCCGGCACCCTCAGGGTCCGCACCGATCCTCGGGCCTCACCGACCGGTTTCCCATTGAAGGTCGCCGAGCTCCCGGGGACGACCTCCGATGCGGGGGTGCGCGACGGCCGCCGGAGGGTCTGCGACGTCGGGTACCTGCGGGTGCCGTTCCGGTCACCCGAGGGCCGGATCGGCTATCGCTGCCCGGCCGAGCCGGTCGGCGCCCATGTCCGCAAGGGTGGGCAGGCGGAGGACACCACCGGTCGGATCTGCCTGTGCAACGGGCTCATTGCCGCAGTGGGGCTCGGGCAGCGCCGTCGCAGCGGCTCGGTCGAGCCGGCGGTCGTGACCATCGGCGGTGACCTGCGCTTCCTCGCCTCCATGGTGGACGCGGTCGGCCCGGTCCCCTACCCGGCAGGTGACGTGGTCCGCTATCTGCTCACCGGGGCCGCCGCCGGCCGTTGACCGGCGCCGGGGAGGGCCGGGTCGACGTCGAGATGAGGCAGGATGCGCTCGAGGGGGCGGGGGAGCCACCAGCTCCAGCGCCCGAGCAGGTACATCACGGCGGGGACGAGGAGGAGCCGGACGATGGTGGCGTCGAGGACCACGCTCACCGACAGGCCGACGGCTATCTGCTTGATCACCACCTCGGTCGAGGTCACGAAGGCCAGGAACACGCTGGCCATGATCAGCGCAGCACAGGTGATGACCCGACCGGTCGCCGACAGCCCGCCGGCAACGGCCGCGTGCTGGTCGTGGGTCCGGTCCCAGTGCTCCTTCACCCTCGACAGCAGGAATATCTCGTAGTCCATCGACAGGCCGAAGACGATCGCGAACATGAACACCGGTACGTAGGCCTCGATGGGCACGTTCTCGCCCACCCCGAGCAGGCCCCTTCCCCAGCCCCACTGGAACACCGCGACGACCACCCCGTAGGCGGCGGAGATGCTCGCCAGGTTGAGCACCGCCGCCTTGATCGCGAGAAGCAGGCTGCGGAAGGCAGTCAGGATGAGCAGGAAGGCACAGGCCACGACCACGCCGATGATGACCGGCAGGCTCGAGGCGAGCGACGCGTCGAACTGGGTCTGGGCCGCGGTCGCTCCGGTCAGGTAGGCGGTCGCTCCGGTCCCGGCCAGGGCCGACGGCAGGGTGCGGTGATAGAGCCGGTCGAAGAGGGTCACTGTCGCCTGGCTCTGGGGGGAGCTGGCGGGCACGACGCTGCCGACCAGGAGGGACCCGTCGGGGGTGGGCTCCAGGGGTGAGGCGTGGGCGACGTCGGGGCTGCCGGCTATCGCCGAGGTGAGCCTCGCGGCGATCGTCTGTCCGCCGCGCGACGACGCCGACGTCCCGGCGGGCAGGCGCACCACGACGCTGAGCGGGCCGTCGGCGCCGACGCCGAAACCCTCGGCGATGAGGTCGTAGGCCTGTTTGTCGGTGTAGCTCCTCGGGTCGGCGCCGTCACCGACATGGCCGAGGCGGATGGAAAGCAGCGGAAGCGCGACCACCCCGAGGATCAGGGCGCCGACCGCGAGGAACGCCCAGGGTCTCCGCCCGACCGACGCCGCGTAACGGTGCCACCAGTCGCCGTCCCGTCCGGACTCCGCGACCGGGGAGGCGTTCACCCGTAGCCGGTCGATGTTTCGCCCGAGCAGACCGAGCACGGCGGGGACGAGGGTGACGGCGCCGGCGGCGGCGCAGACCACACCGAAGACGGCTGCGAGGCCGAGCATCCCGAGGAAGCCGATCCCCGAGGCGAAGAGCCCGAGCAGCGCGACCGACACCGTGGTGGCGGCGACGAGCACCGCCCGCCCACTCGTCGACACCGACTCGCCCGCGGCGAGCACCGGGTCGGTCCCGTCGATCAAGCGCTGGCGGTGCCGGGTCGTGAGGAACAACGCGTAGTCGATGCCGACACCGAGGCCGATCATGGTGGCGAGGGTCGGCGCTGCGGTCCCGAAGGTGACTGCGGCGGCGGCGATGCCGAGCGCCTGCAGGCCGACGAGGGTGGCGGCGAGGGCGGTCAGCAGGGGGAGACCGGCGGCGGCGAGGCTGCCGAAGCCGACGAGCAGGACGACGAGCGCGACGGCGAAGCCAACCAGCTCGGAGATGCCGTCGTGGGCCTTCGGGCGGGTCAGGGCGTCGAACTGCCCGCCGTAGGCGACCTCGACACGGGCGCTGGTCAGGGGCCGGGTCGCTCGGCGGAGGTCCGCCACGTAGGACGAGCCGAGGGTCCTCGGCTGCACGCTCAGGTGCATGTCGATGTAGGCGATCGTGCCGCTCGGCGAGACAGCGTTCGAGCCGGCGGAGAGAGGATCGCTCACCGAGATCACATCGGGTAGGCGCGACAGGTCGGCGACGGTCGCCGACACCTCGGCCGAGACGGCTGAGACCGGGCCGCGGTGCGGGTGGACCACGACCTGGCCGACGTAGCCGCCGGCGCCCGGGTCGTCGGCGGCGAGCA
>JAKABK010000273.1 GCA_021796905.1 Actinomycetes bacterium | reverse complement strand
CGGCGTTGCGCTCGACGACGACGACCCCCGACATCATGTTCTCGCAGACCGACCAACCGACCCGACCGGTGACGGTCACCTCCGGGCCGTCGATCAGACCGGCGCCGAAGTAGCCGAGGCTGCCCTCGAAGCGGATGCTGCAGCGCCGGAGGATCCCGACCCCGAGACTGTGCTTGGCGCCCGGGTTGCGTACCGTCACGTGGTCGACTCCGACCTCGTAGAGCAGGCGACGCAGCTCCAGGTTGATCTGCCGGGTGGTCAGCTCCGCGGCGTCGAAGACCGCCCGGTCCCCGTCTACCTCGGCGATCTTCGGGGCGACAGCGTCGGGCTCGGCCAGTCCCCGGGCGTCGTAGGTGAGCCCCCGCTCCCCGACTACAGCGTCCATACCAGCGCCTCCCGTTCGTAAGGATCGTAGGTGTCGATCTCGTGGCCGATGATCGCCCGGATGGCGACCTCCTCGGAGGCGAGGGCCACGAGCGAGTCGGTCTCGTAGAGCACCAGCGGTTTGGCTGCCATCTCGTCCTTGGCGACCCCGAGACTGTCCTTGGTTACCACCACGTAGGTGAACACCCCGTCGAGGTCGTCGAGGCTCTCCTTGACCGCCGTGTCGAGTGAGACCCCGTTGGCGAGCTTCTCGGCCAGGTACACCGCGATTATCTCCGAGTCGCACTCCGAGGCGAAACGGTGCCCGAGCCGCTCGAGACGCCGCCGCCACTGGTGGTAGTTGGTCAGTTGGCCGTTGTGGACCACGGCGACATCGCCGAAGGGGTAGGCCCAGTAGGGGTGGGCGCCGGCGATGTCCACGTCGGACTCGGTGGCCATCCTGACGTGCCCGATGGCGTGGGTGCCCCGGAACCCGGCGAGGCCGTACTGGCCGGCGACCTCCACCGCGTCGCCGAGGTCCTTGACGATCTCGAGTGAGCTCCCGGCTGAGAGCACCTCGCAACCGGCGATGTCCTCCACGGGGTCGACCAGGGATTTCAGGTCGCCGTCGAAGTCGATGGTCACCCGCAGCGCGTAGTCGGTGGTGCGGTCGAGGTCGCTGACGTCGGCGCCCACCTTGGCGAGGCGGGTCTGGACCTCGTGCAGCCGGCGCTCGAGGTCCTCCTCCCAGCCGATCGAGCCCCGCCCGCGGGGGTCGGCGAGCTTGACGCGCAGCACCATTCCCTCCGCTCCCGCCCCGTACAGGGCGTAGCCGGTCGAGTCCGGTCCCCGGTGCTTCATCGACTGGAGCATCGCTGTGATCTCACGACCGATGTCGCCCGGGCCGTCCCGGTGGATGACGCCTGCGATCCCACACATATCTCGTAAACCTCCTTGGTGCCCGGCCGCAGCTAGGGCAGGATGTCCAGGTACTCCTTCACGTCCCAGTCGGTGACGGTGGAGATGAACCGGATCCACTCGTCGCGCTTGTAGTGGGTGAAGACCTTGTACATGTCTCCGGGGAGAGCGGAGCGCACCACCGGATCGTCGTCCAATGCGTCGAGCGCCTCACCGAGGGTGGAGGGGATGCGCCGTACCCGCTTGCCCTCCTTCATCGCCTCGTAGATGTTGCGCTCCTCGGGCGGGCCGGGGTCGAGGTCCCGGTCGAGACCGTCCTTGATCGTCGTGAGCAGTCCGGCCATCGACAGGTACGGGTTGACCGCCGAGTCGACCGAGCGGTACTCGAAGCGCCCCGGGGCCGAGATGCGCAGCGCGGTGGTGCGGTTCTGGAAGCCCCAGTCGGCGAAGATCGGGGCCCAGAAGCCGGCGTCGGCGTAGCGACGGTAGGAGTTGACCGTCGGGGCGGTGATCGCGCACAGGCCACGGAGGTGGTCGAGGACCCCGCCGATCGCCCGGAGCCCGACCTTGCCGGGCATGCGGGGGTCGTCGGTGTCGGGCATGAACATGTTCTCCCCGCCCTGCCACAGCGAGATGTTGTGGTGGCAGCCGTTGGCCGAGACCCCCATGAACGGCTTGGGCATGAAGCAGGCGAAGGCGCCCATCTCCCGACCCACCTGACGGCAGATCTGGCGGTAGGTGCTCAACCGGTCGGCGGTGAGCTCCGCCCGGTCGAACTGGAAGTTCAGCTCCAACTGGCCCGGGGCGTCCTCGTGGTCACCTTGGATCATGTCGAGACCCATCCTCTGGCCGTAGTCGACGACCTTGTGGATTATCGGCTGCAGCTCGGAGAACTGGTCGATGTGGTAGCAGTACGGCTTGGTCAGGCCCTCCACGGTCGGCTTGCCGTCGGGGTCGGCCTTGAGCCACATCATCTCCGGCTCGCAACCGACCCTCAGGTGCAGGCCGGTCTCGGCCTCGAAGCCGGCGTGGATCCGCCGGAGGTTGCCGCGACAGTCCGAGTCGAGGAACGACCCTCCGCCCTCGCGCTCCTCACGCCCCCGGAACAAGGTGCAGAACACCCGGGCCACCTTCGGGTCCCAGGGCAGCGGGCAGAAAGTGTCCACGTCGGGCAGTCCGACCAGCTCGCCGGCCTCGGCCCCGTAACCGATGTAGTCACCGTTGCGGTCGATGAACAGGTTGGCGGTCGAGCCGTAGACGAGCTGGAAGCCGCTGCGGGCGACCTTCTCCCAGTGGGGGGCGGGAACGCCCTTGCCCATGATGCGGCCGGTGACCGAGACGAACTGGTAATAGATGTAGCTGATGCCCTCGGCTCCGATCCGCCGGGACACCTCCCTGATCGCCTCGTCGCGGCCCTCCTGGGCGAGGAACTCTTCCAGATCCGACATGCCGACCTCCCCCTGGCCAGTCCCGGCCGCCGCGATGACGCCCCGGGCTTGTTTCGTGACAAGAAACCCTGACCCCTGCCACGATACAGCCCGTTCGGGCGGGGCGCAAGGGCCAGCAGTCAGGTACCGGTCGGGCCCTCGTCGTGCTCGCGGACCGTCCAGCGGGGCAGCCCACCGACGATGCGGCGCACGTCGCGCTTCAGTTTCGGCCCGTAGGCGAAGTAGAACACGGCGAGCACCACCGCGCCGGTGATCCACAGCTCCGCCCCGAGCACGAAACCGAGGGGCACGAAGACTGCCGCGATCACCGCGAAACCGGCGAGCGCCCGCAGCTTGGTCCGGTTGACCTCGCTCGCCACCGCGGCGTACTCGTCCCCGGGGATGTCGGCGGTCTCATAGGTCCTCCCGCACGAGGGGCAGGACCACGTGGCGCCGGGCTCGACCCGCCCGCGCCCGCCGCACCCGCAGGTGACGACCAGGCCGAGCGGTTTCACCACCCCGAGGCTACTTCGCCCCCGGGCCCGGCGCGGGAACGGGGAAGTAGTCGGCGAACAGGGCCATGTCGGGGACCATCACCGAGTGGTCCCGCAGCTCCAGACGGCCCCGGTCCTGCACCTTGCGGCGGTAGACGAACAGCAGGATGGCGACGATCTCGAGGGCGATGCCGGCGAGCAGCTCTACGTAGGTCCCGTAGCCGGTGATGCCGAACGACGGGGCGCCCACCACGATGAAAGCGAAGTTGGCTGCCGCCAGGAACCCGGCGACGTACAGCCAGCCACGGGCGAGCTTCAGCGGGCGTGGCCAGTCCTTCATGGTCCTGCGCATGATCAGCACACCCGAGAGGGCCAGCACGTGGGTGAAGATGTAGCCGAGGTTGCTCGCCGCGTAGATGTCGAGGACCGACCCGAACAGCAGCAGCAGTGCGATGTTGGTGACCATGTCGACGGTCATG
>JAKABK010000272.1 GCA_021796905.1 Actinomycetes bacterium | reverse complement strand
AGGTACTCGGCTAGCGACTCGTAACCGGTCGGCAGGGCCAAGCCGAAACTGAGCCTCGGACGCGGGGTGAAGCCGTGACTGTAGGCGAGCGGCAGCTGCACCCGTCGGAACGCCCGCTCCCACATCCTTGCGACGTCCCGATGGCTGGTCCAGCGGACCTTCCCGAGCTTGGTGAAGCGGATCCGGACGCGGGCCACCTACCCGGCCCCCCGCGTCCCGACGAGCCGGGCGTTGGGGGCGGCTCCGCTGCCGGCGGGGACCGGGCTGCTCAAGCGGACCTCCCCGCGACCGACAGGCGCAGCGACACCGGCACCGCGCCGCCCGACTCGAGGTCCTGGCCGGTCCCCTGGCTGCCACCAGCCGGGGGGACGCTCGACCCCACGACGTGCTCGAGGCCGTAGCCGGTGCAAGCCCCGCAGTCGTAGCACGGAGTCCACCTGCAGTCCGGCGTCCCGGCCGCCCGCAGGGCGTCCTGCCACTCCTGCCAGAGGAAGTCCCGGTGCAGGCCGGCGGAGATGTGGTCCCACGGGAGCACCTCGTCCTCGCCACGGTCGCGATGCACGTACCAGTCGATCGACAGCCCGGCGGCGGCCATCGCGTCGGCCCAGCGTCCCAGGTCGAAGTGCTCCGACCACTCCTGGAAGGTCCCTCCTCGACGCCACACGTCCTCGATCACCGCCCCCACCCGACGGTCACCCCGGCTGGCGATGCCCTCGGCGAGGGTCGCACGGGGGTCGTGCCAGCGCAACTGCACACCCCGCTCCCTCCTCGTCGCGTCCCGGAGGAGGCCCACCCGGCGGCCCAGCTCCTCGACGCTGGCCTGACCGAACCACTGGAAGGGTGTCTGGGGCTTGGGCACGAAGCCGCCGACCGACGCGGTGACACTCGCGCCCGAGGTGTGCGCGCGGCCGAGCGCGGCGCAGTTGCGGGCCAGCTCGGCGATGCCGAGCGTGTCCTCGTCGGTCTCGGTCGGCAGTCCGGTCAGGAAGTACAGCTTCACCCTGCGCCAACCCTGGGAGAAGGCCGCCTCGACCGCCGAGTACAGGTCCTCCTCCCTGATCAGCTTGTTGATCACCTGGCGCATCCTCCAGGTGCCACCCTCGGGAGCGAAGGTGAGGCCGGTACGGCGGACCTTCTGGATCTGGGCGGCGACACCGACGGTGAAAGCGTCGACCCGGAGGCTCGGGAGGCTCACAGACACCTGCCCACCGCAGGCCGGGTCGTCGATCGTCCCGCTGACGACCTCTTCGATCCCCGAGTAGTCGGCGCTGGAGAGCGACGTGAGGCTCACCTCGTCGTAGCCGGTGCGCTCGAGGCCTCTACGGACCATGTCCATCACCTGTTCGGCGGGTCGCTCACGCACCGGGCGGGTGATCATCCCCGCCTGGCAGAACCGGCACCCCCGGGTGCAGCCACGGAAGATCTCGACGTTGAGACGGTCGTGGACGACCTCGGTGAGCGGGACGAGCTGGCGGCGGGGATAGGGCCACGCGGCGAGGTCCGAGATCGTGCGCTTCTCCACCACCGCCGGGACATCGGCGTACCTGGGGGTGACCGACACCAGCGAGGGACCGTCGTAGCAGACCTCGTAGAGTGACGGCACGTAGACACCGGGAACCGAAGCGAGCTCCCTGAGAGCTCCCTGCCGGGACCCCTCGCTACGACCGGAGCGCTTCCAGGCGGCGAGCACCTCGGTGATCTCGCCGACCACCTCCTCCCCGTCGCCGATCACGAAGGCGTCGACGAAGTCGGCGAGCGGCTCGGGGTTGAAGCTGCAGTGACCTCCGCCGACGACGATCGGGTCCTCGGGCCGGCGCCGCTCGGCGTGGACCGGGACACCTGCAAGGTCGATGCAGTTGAGGACGTTGGTGTAGACCAGTTCGGCGGAGAGGTTGAACGCCAGCACGTCGAAGGACCCGGCCGGCCGGTGGGTGTCGACGCTGAAAAGCGGTATCCCCGCTCGACGCATCTCCGCCTCCATGTCCCCCCAAGGGGCGTAGGCCCGCTCGGCGGCCGAGTCGTCCCGCTCGTTGAGCAGCTCGTAGAGGATCTGGAGCCCCTGGTTGGGCAGGCCGACCTCGTAGGTGTCCGGGTAGATCAGCAGCCAGGAGACCCGTCCCGGACCGTGGGTCGGGCGCAACGCGCCGTCCTCGCCTCCGATGTAGCGGGCCGGTTTCTGCACCCGCCCGAGCACCGGCTCGATTCGGCTCCAGAGCGAGGTCATGTCGCCCGAAGTCTACCCCTTGGCACTGGGCCGACCGCACTGGGCCGACCGCACTGGGCCCGACCGCTAGGTGTACCTCCTCATCCGCACGTTGAGCACCAAACCGACGGCGGTGAACTCGGCGAGGACCGCAGAGCCCCCGTAACTGACCCAGGGAAGGGGGATCCCGGCGACAGGCATGATCCCCATCGTCATGCCGACGTTCTCGAAGGTCTGGAACAGCAGGTAGCCGATCACCCCGGCGCAGAGGAGCCGGCCGAAGTCGTCCCGGCTGAGCAGCGCCGCCTGCCAGGTGCGCCACAACACCACGAGGAACAGCAGGAGCAGCACTGCTGACCCGACCAGACCGACCTGCTCGCCGACCGCGCTGAAGATGAAGTCGGTCTCCTGCTCGGGCACCTGGGAGGTGTTGGTGGCGCTGCCGTGACCGATGCCCTGCCCGAGCAGGCCCCCGTGACTGATCGCCGCCTTGGACTCCACCACGTTGTAGATGTTGACCCCGGCGTAGCTCTGGAGCAGCTTCGGGCTGACCTGGGCCGGGGTGTGCAGGAAACTGGCGATCCGGGACTCCTGGTAGCCCTTCAGCACCCCGAACTGGACCACCGCCACCATCGCCACCACCGCCAGCAGACCGAGGAGCGCCAGGTGCCGGGCCCGCGCACCGGCGACCACGATCACAGTGGCGAGGATCGCCAGCAACACCAGCGCCGAGCCCAGGTCGGGTTGTTTGTAGACCAAGACGAAGGGGACCACAGCCATGGCGATCACCCCGAGCAGCGCCCGGCCATGGAGCGAGCCCTTGAACGACGACGCGTACGCCGCGAGAGCGACGATCAGGGCGACCTTGGCCGCTTCGGACGGCTCGAACTGGTACGGGCCGACCTGGAACCACGCCTGGGCACCCGAGACCCGGTGTCCCACCACGAACACTGCCAACAACATCAGCAGCGCCGCCCCGTAGAGCGCCGGCGCCCAGTCGCGGTAGTGGCGGTAGTCGAACGCGGCGACCGCCAGCATCACCACGACGCCGATCACGGAGAACACCGCCTGCTTCTTGGCCTGCTCGAACCCTGACAGCCCGGCCGCCTCGAGCGGCACCCGGGTGGCGGTCCAGACCATCGTGACACCGAAGGCGGCTATCGCAATGACGGCGAGCACCAGCACCACATCGAGGTGACGCCAGGGGACCGGGTTGCGCCGCTGGAGGTGGGCGCCGGGGGCGGGTCGGACGTCGGTGAGCATGGTCATGGGGTCGGCACCGGTTGCTGGCGCCGGCCGAGGCGATCTCCCGGCCGGCCCGCGACTGTGAGACGCTACCTCGGCACCGGCGCCGAGGGGGATCGCTCGTCGGCCGATGCGGTCACCTGACCCCCAGGGTGTCGACCCGCCCCAGCCGGTCGGCGCTGGGCATGCCCCGAGCGGCGCGGCGCATCAGCCACGCCGCCGGCACCGCCAGCACGGCGTTCCAAACGGCCTCGATCA
>JAKABK010000271.1 GCA_021796905.1 Actinomycetes bacterium | reverse complement strand
GCAGCGGCATGGGCGAGACGCTAACCGCCGGGCCGGCGCCGGACGCCCCGGGGGGCGCGATCGGCGGGACGGTCCGGGAGATGAGCCCTTGACTCCGGAGGCCAGCAGGTAGAGACTGGGTTCCTCGAAGGGTGTCCGGTTGCTGCGTCGGCCTGGTGGTTCGGGGGGATCGCCGCCGACGCGCAACCGGCACCTCGACGGTCTGTTCCGAGCACCCGATGGCGCTGCGGCCAGGGACGCTGCCGGTCAGGGGGCGTCAGGGACGCTGCCGGGTACCGCACCCGTCGCCGGCGAGGTCCACCACTGTGTCGCAGCCGGTACGTATCTTCTGGTGGGTGCCCCGCGCCGAACAGCCGTCCGCCGACCACGACGGTACCGCCGAGCCCCTGCTCGTGGACCTCACCGCAGCGCAGCGCCACGCGGTCACGAGCGACGCCGCCCCCCTCTGCGTGATCGCCGCCGCCGGCGCCGGCAAGACCCGGGTGCTCACCCGTCGGATCGCCTACCGCTGCGCCACCGGTGCCGCCGACCCGGCCAGGGTCCTCGCGTTGACCTTCACCAGGCGCGCCGCGGCCGAGCTCGCCGATCGGCTCCGCCTGGTCGGCCTCCGCGAGCAGGTCGCCGCCGGGACCTTCCACGCGGTCGCTGCCGCCCAGCTGCGCCGGTGGTGGGCCGACCGGGGCCAACCGGCACCAACCCTCCTCGACCGGAAGGGCCGGATCCTCGGACCGCTGATCGCCGAGCGTCCGGCCCTCGCCGGTGCCTCCCTGGCCGAGCTGGCCGGGCTGGTGGAGTGGGCCCAGGCCCGCCGGGTCGGGCCCGACGAGCTGCCCCGAGCACTGTCGGCGACCTCCCGGGTGCTCCCGGTCCCCGCCGAGGAGATCGCGACCCTGCTCGGACGCTACCAGCACGAGAAGCGCCGCCGGGGCTTGGTCGACTTCGACGACCTGCTGGAGCGCTGCGCCGACGCCATGGAGCGGGACCCGACCTTCGCGGCCGCGCAACGCTGGATGTGGCGCCACCTCTACGTCGACGAGGTCCAGGACCTGAACCCGCTGCAGCACCGGCTGCTGCTCGCCTGGCTCGGGGAGCGGGTGGACCTGTGCGTGGTCGGCGACCCGCACCAGGCGATCTACGGGTGGAACGGTGCCGACCCCGACCTCCTCGACCGTTTCGCCGAGCGCTGGCCGTCGGCGGAGGTCGTCCACCTCGACGCCAACCACCGCTGCACCCCCCAGATCGTCGCCGCTGCCGCGTCGGTGCTCGGCCCGGGAGGGAGCCACCTCGTCTCCTCCCGCCCGGAGGGAGCAGCCGTCGTGGTCCGTTCGTGGTCCTCGGGACAAGCGGAGGCGGCCGGTGTCGCCTCGGCGCTGCGCGCCGCCCACGACGACGGGATGGCCTGGTCGACGCTGGCCGTGCTCACCCGGACCAACGCCCAGTCCGTGACCCTCGCCGAGGCGTGCCGCTCCGCCTCGGTCCCGGTCCGGGTCCCCGACCAGGAACGGCTGCTCGAGCACCCGGCGGCGCGGACCGCCCTGCAGCGGCTCTCGTCGGGGACAGCGGAGCGCGCCCCGCTCGCGGTGGCGGTCGCCGACCTCGAGGCCTGGGCAGGCGACGAGACCGACCCGGAGGCCGCCTCGGTGCTGGACGCGCTCGCCGGGCTCGCCCGCCAGGCGAGACGCCTCGACGAGGCCGCTACCGTCACCGATTGGATCGCCGGCCTCCCCGCCCTCGCCGGCTCCCCCGGAGGCGACGCAGTGACGATCTGCTCGTTCCATCGGGCCAAGGGCCTCGAGTGGCGGGCGGTGTGGGTGTGCGGCCTCGAGGACGGCCTGGTGCCGATCGGCCACGCCTCGAGCCGGGCGGCGCTCGCCGAGGAACGTCGGCTGCTGTACGTCGCGCTCACCCGCGCCACCGACCTCCTGACCTGCTGCTGGGCGCGGGAGCGGCGTTTCGGGAACCACCCGGTACCCCGCCGGCCCTCGCCGTGGCTGCCTGCGACTGGAGAGCAGGCGACAGACGACGCTGCGGATGACCGCCGGGAGCCAGGGAGAGCAACCCCCGAGCGGCCGGCGGCTGCAGCGACCGGCGGGACCGCCCGGCGGGCGGAGCCGACCGCCGCTGCGGACTGGTCGGCGCGCTTCGGGGACCAGCGCGACCGTCTGTCGGGAGGTCGACGCCGGCCCGGGGGCGCCCGGCACCCCACGCTCCCGCCGGGCTGGCCCCCACCCGATCCGACGGTGCTCGAGGCGCTCCGGTCCTGGCGGGCGGCGACCGCGCGGGCGTCTGCGGTGCCCGCCCCGGTGGTGCTCCACGACACGGTGCTGATCGCGCTCGCCTCCCGCCGGCCAGCCGACGAAACCGGGCTGTTGGCGATACCCGGACTGGGCCCGGTGAAGGTGGACCGCTTCGGTCCCCGCCTGCTCCGTATCGTCGCCGAGGCCTCCAGCCCCGATGCGTCCCCGCCCGGCACGCCCAGCCGATCTGCTGTGGCCGGCGCCCACGCGACCGGCTACGATTGATGGGAGTGGCGATGTGGTACTCCCTGGAGGTCTTCGACGGGTCCCGGTCCGCTCTCAGTTGGGCCGAGGAGTGGACCGACGCCCTGATCGGGGCTGCCCTCGGCTGCGGAGCGACCGACTGGGAGTGGCATGCCCACCCCTGGGGCGTGGTGCTCGAGGTCGAGGTCGAGGACGAGACCGTCTGGGAGAGGTTCAGGGCCAACAGCACGGTCGTCGCCGCCCTCGATGCCGTCCCCGACCCCTTGACCGGACTGATCGTATATCGGGGGCGGGGGGGCAGCGCAGGGGCGCCCACGCCACGTCGCCCGCGACCGCTCGCCGGTTCGGGTTCGGCTGCCCTGCCGCTGCCCTGGGACCCCGTGGCCGACTGGCCGACCGACCTGCGGGGCCTCGACGGGCCGGCGTGGCGGCGGCCCCTGCTCGCCGGCGTCGGTAGCTGATCCGATATCGGTAGCTGATCCGAGTCGGGACCCGACCCCCGGTTCGCTCGGTGGGCGGTGCGTTCAGGTCGTCAGGTCGACCAGCACCGGCGCGTGGTCGGAGGGCTGCTTTCCCTTACGGGCGTTGCGGTCGACCAGTGCCCAGCCGACCCGAGCGGCGACCGGAGCGGAGACCAACAGCAGGTCGATGCGCATGCCCCGGTGCGCGTGGAAGTCCCCCGCGCGGTAGTCCCAGTAGCTGTAGAGCCGGTCCTGGTCGGGGTAGCAGCAGCGGAAGGCGTCGACCAGCCCCCACGCCTCGAGGCGGGCGAGCGACTCGCGTTCCGGGCCGCTGACGTGGGTCGAACCGACGAAAGCCCCCGGGTCCCACACGTCGCGCTCGTCTGGGGCGATGTTGAAGTCGCCGCAGACAGCGACCGGCTCGTCAGCGGAGCCCACCACGTCGAGGTGCTCCCGTAGCCGGGAGAGCCAGTCGAGCTTGTAGCGGTAGTGGTCGTCGTCGAGGGAGCGGCCGTTGGGCACGTAGACGCTCACCACCGTCAGGTCCCCGCAGCGGGCGGTGACCAGCCGGGTGTCGACATCGGCATCGATGCCCTCCGCGAAACCGGTCACGACGTCGTCGATACCGACCTTGGAGAGGATCGCCACGCCGTTCCAACGGCCGTTCCCGTGGTGGACGGACTCGTAGCCGAGAGCGGAGAACGCCAGGTGCGGGAAGACGCTGTCAGCCATCTTGGTCTCCTGCAGGCAGACCACG
>JAKABK010000270.1 GCA_021796905.1 Actinomycetes bacterium | reverse complement strand
TTCCGATCTGGCGGTGGTCCTCGACGAGCGCCTCGAGGCCGAGCCGGACGGCCTCCGATCGGGTCGCGACCACCCCTTCGCTCACCAGGGTGTCCACCTCGGCCAGGAGCCGGTCGTCTACCCGGGTAACAAGTTGTGCCATATGTCACGCATGGTAACCTGCATTGCGTCCCGTAATGCAGAGATGGCTGCGGTCACCCGGGGCGTGTGGTCGGCGATCGCCGACCGGTCAGGGAACGCCGGACCCGGGATCGGGGACCCGGCGGTAGGCGGCCTCGGACGCCGTGCGGGGGGCGCCAGTGGCTCGAGGAGCGTCCGCTCGGGGTCCCGGTCTCCGCCGAGCGGGACCTGCTGCAGCGGGGAGCCGCAGCCGGCGAGGAGCACGGATGCGATCGTCGGGAGGAGGACCCGGCGGGTGTGCATGCCACATGGACCCTCCCCGCCGCCCCAGGGCTGCCCCCGGTCAGTCGCGAATGTCGCGGACCGCAGCCCGGTCGCCGGCCGGGCCCGATCGGCGTACCCCGAGGCGGTCGAGCTCGGCGGCGAGCGTGTCGAGCCGACCGGCGTCGGTGGCGGCCAGCGGCGGCGCCGGCCACCGACCGCAGATCCCGAGCACCTCGAGCGCCGCTTTCCACCCCGAGGGGAACCGCGCGGCGCTGCACGCGGTGGCGATCGCGGCGACCCGGCGTTGCCGCGCCCCGGCCTCGTCGAGCCGCCCGGCGCGGACCGCGTCGTAGACGCCCTGAACGGTCCCGGGAACGATGTTGACCGACGCCGCGATCGTGCCCGCCGCGCCGCTGACCAGTGCGGCGAGCAGCGTGGAGTCGGTGCCGGTCAGGACCGAGAAGCCCGGCTGGTCGGCGGTGGCCCAGACCGTGCGGGCCAGGTGCTCGAAGTCACCACTCGAGTCCTTGATCCCGATGATGCGGGGGTGGGCGGCCAGCTCGGCGACGGTGCCGGGAGGCAACGACACCTTCGTGAAGCGGGGGATGTCGTAGAGCACCAACGGCACGGCGGCGGCGTCGGCGACACCGGTGAAGTACCCGACGAGCTCGCCCGGGTCGAGCGGGTAGTACCACGGCGGCGGGAGGAGCGCGGCGGAGGCGCCGGCGCCGGCGAGAGCCTCGATCTCGGCGAGCGCCTCCCCGGCGGTCGGTGCCGGCACCCCGGGCAGCAGCCACTGGTCGGGTGAGAGACGCCCGGCGACCGTCCGGGTCAGCTCCAGGCGCAGCGGGGCGGCCAGCAGCGGTCCCTCCCCGGTCGAT
This sequence comes from Actinomycetes bacterium, assembly GCA_021796905.1. Classification (GTDB taxonomy): domain Bacteria; phylum Actinomycetota; class Acidimicrobiia; order Acidimicrobiales; family Palsa-688; genus JAKAQB01. Next base: position 2,458 of record JAKABK010000270.1, on the reverse strand, counting down.
CCGGCCGGCGACACCCCGGCGATCGGCACCGCCAGGACGTGGTCGAGGAGCCGGTCGAGGCCGGCCCGGTCCAAGCGGGCGTCTGCGTCGAGGGGGGTGACGAGCGCGGGCAGCACACCTTGCAGCGTTGGCACCCCCGGACCCTACATAGCGCCACCCGGGGAGGAAGCGTCCGCCGTGGCCGGAGCCAGGGCCCACGGGGCGGCGGCCCTGGGCACTGCGGGACCTAACCTCGGGTGATGGACACCGGTGTTGCGATCTTCCCGACCCATTACGCGATGGACCCCTCGAGCCTCGCCCGCCTCGTCGAGGACCGCGGGCACGAGTCGCTCTGGTTCCCCGAGCACACCCACATCCCCGCGGCGAGGCAGACGCCCTATCCCGGTGGCGGGGACCTGCCCCGTCGTTACGCGCACACCTACGACCTGTTCGTCGCCATGACCGCCGCCGCGGTCGTGACCAGCCGGCTGCGTGTCGGCAGCGGGATCTGCCTGCTGATCGAGAGGGACCCGATCGTCACCGCCAAGGAGGTCGCCAGCATCGACGTGCTCTCCGGCGGCCGGGTCGAGCTCGGTGTCGGCGCCGGGTGGAACCGGGAGGAGATGGCCAACCACGGCACCGACCCGCGCCGCAGGATGCGCCTGCTCCAGGAGCGGGTCGAGGCGATCAAGGCCATCTGGTCGCAGGAGGAGGCCAGCTACCACGGAGAGCTGGTCGACTTCGAGCGGATCTGGTCCTGGCCCAAGCCGCTGCAGCGCCCCCACCCGCCGGTGCTGGTGGGGGGCAACGGCCCGAGCGTCACCGAACGGGTCCTCGCGTTCGGTGACGCCTGGATGCCCAACTACGCCCGGGGTGAGATCGTCGAGCGGGCCCGGGCGCTCGTCGCCGGCGCCGACCGGCCGATCCGCCTCGAGGTGATGGGCGTCCCGGCGGACCCCCGGGTGATCACCGAGCTCGAGGAGGCCGGGTTCGCTCGTCTCGTGCACTGGCTGCCCTCCGCCGGCCGGTCCCGGATCGAGCGGGCCCTCGACGACTTCGAGGCGGCGGTCGCCGACGCCCACGGGGAGTGAGGTGCTGGTGATCCGGCCCTTCGTCCCCGACGACTGGCCGGCGATCTACCCGTTCTTCTCCCGGGTCGTCGCCGCCGGCGACTCCTACGCCTACCCCGATGGGCTCTCCTCGAACGAGGCGGAGGCCGTCTGGGTGGCCCGCCCACCGGGGGCCACGGTCGTCGCCGTCGACACTCCGTCTCCCGGGGTTCCGTCTGCTGCCGGCGCCGGCGTGATCGGTACCGCCACGATGGGCCCGGTCCGTCCCGGGCGGGGGGCGCACATCGCCACCGCCAGCTTCATGGTCTCCCCGGAGCAGCGGGGCAGGGGCGCCGGGCGGGCCCTCGGCGAGCACGTCGTCGACTGGGCCCGCCGCAGCGGCTACCGGGGCATCCAGTTCAACGCGGTCGTCGAGACCAACACCGCCGCGGTCGCGCTCTGGCGGTCCCTCGGGTTCGAGATCCTCGCCACCGTCCCCGGGGCTTTCGATCACCGCGAGCACGGTCCGGTCGGCCTGCACGTCATGTTCCTCGACCTGGCCCGCTGAACCCAGCGGCCCCGCACCGCCACCCGCTGAGCGCCGAGCGCAGCGGGTCGTGGCGGCCCCGGTGATCGGGGCGGGTCACGCCGGGGACCTCTACGCCCGGAGCGGTCCTAGCCTCGTCGACATGCGCTTCTTCCGTCGTGAGGTGGAGATGGTCGGCCCGGCCGAAGCCCTCCCCGGGCGTGACCAGCCGATGCCGGTCCCAGACACCCACTTCGTCAACTTCCACTCCCTCCGTCCCCCCTTCCCCGACGGCTACGGCGTAGCGGCCTTCGCCCTCGGGTGCTTCTGGGGAGCTGAGCGCAAGTTCTGGCAGCACCCCGGGGTCTGGACGACCGCGGCGGGTTACGCCGGTGGTCACACCCCCAACCCCACCTACGAGGAGGTCTGCTCCGGCCGGACCGGTCACGCCGAGGCGGTCCTCGTGGTCTTCGACCCGGCGCAGGTGTCCTACGCCGACCTGCTGGCGGTGTTCTGGGAGAGCCACGACCCGACCCAGGGGATGCGCCAGGGCAACGACGTCGGCACCCAGTACCGCTCGGCGATCTTCGTCGCCGACGACAACCAGCGGGCCGCCGCCGAGGCGTCCCGGGGCTCCTACCAGGCGGCGTTGCGCGCGGCGGGCCACGGGGAGATCACCACCGGCATCGCGCCGCTCGGTACCTTCTACTACGCCGAGGACTACCACCAGCAGTACCTGGCGAAGAACCCGGGCGGCTACTGCGGTCTCGGCGGCACCGGTGTCGCCTGCCCCGCCGGGCTCGTGCGGAGCGCCACGGAGGCCCCCGGGTAGCTCGACGGGACACCGGCCACGGCCGGGACACCGGCCGCGACCGGGACACCGGCCACGGGGAAAGGCCCCGCC
>JAKABK010000269.1 GCA_021796905.1 Actinomycetes bacterium | reverse complement strand
CACCCCCGATCGGGTCGAGTGGTGCGACGGCTCCGCCGAGGAGTACGACACGCTGGCCCAGCAGCTCGTGGACGCAGGGACCTTCACCCGGCTGGCCGAAGCCAAGCGGCCCAACAGCTACTGGGCCCGGTCGGATCCCGGTGACGTGGCCCGGGTCGAGGACCGGACGTTCATCTGCTCCGCAGCGGAGGACGACGCCGGCGCCACCAACAACTGGCGGCCACCGGCGGAGATGAGAGACACCCTCCGCTCGCTGTACCGAGGGTGCATGCGGGGCCGCACGATGTTCGTCGTCCCGTTCTCCCTGGGGCCGCTCGGCTCCCCGATCGCCCACACCGGCGTGCAGCTCACCGACTCCGCGTACGTCGCGGTGAGCATGCGGATCATGACCCGTATGGGCGTCGGCGTCCTGGAGGCGCTCGGCGACGACGGCGACTTCGTGCCCTGCGTCCACTCCGTCGGGGCCCCGCTCGAGCCGGGCCGGGCCGACGTCCCCTGGCCCTGCGACGCCGACAACAAGTACATCGCCCACTTCCCCGAGACCCGCGAGATCTGGTCCTACGGCTCGGGCTACGGCGGCAACGCCCTGCTCGGCAAGAAGTGCTTCGCCCTGCGGATCGCCTCGGTGATGGCCCGTGACGACGACTGGCTGGCCGAGCACATGCTGATCGTGAAGCTCACCTCCCCTGCGGGCGAGGTCCGCTACGTGACGGGTGCGTTCCCCTCGGCGTGCGGCAAGACCAACCTGGCGATGCTGGTCCCGACGCTGCCGGGCTGGAAGGTCGAGACCGTCGGCGACGACATCTGCTGGATGAAGATCGGCCGGGACGGTCGGCTGCGGGCGATCAACCCCGAGCACGGCTTCTTCGGCGTGGCGCCCGGCACCAACGACCGGACCAACCCGAACGCGATGCTCACCCTGTCGGCCAACAGCATCTTCACCAACACCGCGCTCACCGACGACGGGGACGTGTGGTGGGAGGGGATGACCGCCGAGCCGCCCGCCCACCTGACCGACTGGAGGGGGGAGGACTGGACGCCGGGATCGGGCCGCGAGGCGGCGCACCCCAACGCCCGTTTCACCGCCCCGGCCTCCCAGGACCCGGCGATCGCCCCCGAGTGGGAGGACCCCGAGGGCGTTCCGATCTCGGCGATCCTCTTCGGGGGGCGCCGCTCGAGCGTCGTGCCGCTCGTCACCGAGGCGCGCGACTGGGACCACGGGGTGTTCCTCGGCTCTGTCATGGCCTCCGAGACCACCGCGGCTGCGACCGGGGCGGTCGGCAAGCTGCGGCGGGACCCTTTCGCGATGCTGCCGTTCTGCGGCTACAACATGGCGGACTACCTGGCACACTGGCTGCGCATCGGGGACCTGCTGGCGGAGGGCGCCCGACCGAAGATGTTCTGCGTGAACTGGTTCCGCAAGTCTGCCGACGGCCGCTTCCTCTGGCCCGGCTTCGGGGACAACAGCCGGGTCCTCGAGTGGATCTTCGAGCGCTGCGCCGGCCGCAGCGAGGCGGTGGACACCCCGATCGGGCTGGTGCCGACCCTCGATGCGCTGCCAACCGACGGCCTGGGGCTCCCCGGTGACGACCTGGAGGCCCTGCTCGCGGTGGACCCCGCCGAGTGGTCGGAGGAGCTGCCCGGGATGGAACAGCACTACCGGAACCTCGGGGAGCGGGTTCCGTCCCGACTGTGGGACCAGCTCTCCGGTCTGCGTTCCCGGCTCGGCCGATGAGCGTGCGCGCCTACGTCCTGATCCAGACCGAGGTCGGCCGGGCGGCCGAGGTCGCCGCCCGGGCCCGCGCGCTCGACGGGGTCGCCTCCGCCGACGACGTGACCGGACCCTACGACGTGATCGTCGTCGCCGAGGCGGCCTCGGTCGACGAACTGGGGCGGATGGTGGTGAGCCGCCTCCAGGTCATCGAGGGGATCACCCGCACCCTGACCTGCCCGGTCGTCCTGCTCGGCGGGTGAAACGCGGCGGACCGCCGCCTAGGACGGTTCGGGGCCGGCGGAGGCGACCAGCTCGAAACCCCACAGCTCACTGTGGCGGGCGACCGGGCCGCTCGGACCCTGCGGCTGCGCGTGGCCCCGGGTGAACGCCGGGGACGACACCCAAGCCTCGAACGCCGCCTCGTCACGCCAGCGGGTGTAGACGAGCCAGGTGTCCCGGCCGTCGGCGGGACGCAGCAGCTGGAAGGACTCGAAACCGTCCATCTGCTCCACCTCACCCACCCGGGCGGCGAAGCGGGCGGCCATCTCCTCGCCGCGCTCGGCCGGGACGGTGATGGCGTTGATCTTGACTACCGGAGGCATCCGGTCCCGATGGTAGCGACCAGCTCCCGCAGCCGGGTGAGCGCACCGGGAGTGCGGGCCCCCCACCAGAACAGGTCCTTGCCGTCGACAGGCACCATCGGGGCCACCCCGGCGAACAGCGGGGCGTGGCGGGCGCCGAAGGGGTACGGCTCGGAGGGTGCCAGCACCACCTCCGGGGCGAGCGCTCCGAGCTGCTCGGGAGGCACCAGCGGGTAGGGGTCGGGGTGCCCGGCGAGCACGTTGGCCGCGCCGGCCGCCTCGAGCAGCGACGAGGCGTAGGTCGCCGCAGAGATCGACATCCACGGTCGCCGCCAGATCGGGACGTACACCCGGACCGGGCGCTGCGCGGGCGCCGGGATGGGGAAGGCGGCGTCTTTCCCCTCCCCCTCGAGACCGAGAGCCTCCCGGAGCGCTCCGAGGGCGGGCCCGACGTCGGCGAGGGAGCGGACGTGGGTCACGTGCAGGGCGAGCCCGGCCGCGGCGAGCGCCTCGGCGTCGGGACGGCGGTTCTCCTCCCGGTCGAGGATCACCAGGTCCGGCCGGGCGTCCACGATCCGCCCCAGGTCGGGGTTCTTGGTCCCGCCCATCGCCGGCAGCTCCGGGTGCTCGCAGAAGCGGGTCACCCCGACCGGCACCACCCCCCACGACAGCAGGGTCTCGGTCACCGACGGGACCAGGCTCACGACCCTCGGGCTCATCGCCCTCCGAGCAGCCGGGCCTTGGCGGCGTCGAGCTCGGCCGCGGTCAGCACCCCCCGCCGGCGCAGGTCGTCGAGCCGGTCGAGCTGTTCGGGGAGCGAAAGTCGCTCGACGGTCCCGGACCGCTGCTCGGCGAGCAGCCGGGTGATCTCCCGCTGCACCGCGGCCGGTCGCGGCACCCCGACGAAGACCTCGGCACCGTCGCGGCCAGCGGACTCGATCCGCAGCTCGCCGGCGCGGACCAGACGCTCGACCACCCGTTGACGGTAGGAGACGTCAGAGATCTGCGAGAGGGGGATCTCCCGGCCGCGCCGGACGAGCACCCCACGTCGCAGGACGACCCTCTGCGTGGTGACCACGAGGGACTGGGCTCGCCACCTCGAGTAGCGGACCAGCAGGTTCAGCAGCACCAGGGCGACCAAGCCGACCAGCGCCCAGGCCATGGCCAGGGGGATGCGGACCGAGGCCGCGAACCCCGCAGCGACCACGACCGCCGCCGACAGCGCGATCGGGCGGGCCAGGACCCACCCGTGGGCCCGGAGGTCGACCACCACGGCTTCGCTCTCCCCGAGGGACCGGGCGGGCAGCGGCATGGGAGAGACGCTAACCGCCGGGCCGGCGCCGGACGCCCCGGGGGGCGCGATCGGCGGGACGGTCCGGGAGATGAGCCCTTGACTCCGGAGGCCAGCAGGTAGAGACTGGGTTCCTCGAAGGGTGTCCGGT
>JAKABK010000268.1 GCA_021796905.1 Actinomycetes bacterium | reverse complement strand
CAGGTGCCGACCGGCTGCTCAGCCGGCGGCCGCCGGGACGGGTTCGGTGTCGGTGTCGAAGGCAACGTCGGCCGAGGCCTCCTCGAGTGACTTGCCCATCGGCTCGGGCAGCGCGATGAGGGTGAGGACGACCCCGACCACCGACACCCCCGCCATCAGGCCCATCACCCCGGTCAGCCCAGCCCAGGCGAGCAGGTGGGGGACCAGCAGGGCTCCGAGGAACGCCCCGAACTTGCCGCTCGCGGCCGACACGCCGTCGCCGGCACCGCGGATGGAGGTCGGGAAGATCTCGGAGGGGAGCACGAATGTGGTCATGTTCGGGCCGAGCTCGACGAACAGGTAGCTGATCCCGAACAGCACCAGGAACACCCACACGTCGCCGGTCACCCCCGGGATCAGGGCGATCGCCCCGAAGGCGACGGCCATCACCGCGAAACCCTGCCACTGGATCCGTTTCCTGCCGAGGCGGTCCAGAAGTCCGACCGCCAGCCAGTAGCCGGGCAGCGCGGCAACGGTGAAGATAGCGAGCGAGATCAGGGTGTGGGAGAGCAGCGACCCGCCGGGTTGCAGGGCCTTCAGGATCAGCGGGCTCGACACCGAGTTGCCGTAGAAGGCGATGTCGAGGAGGAACCAGCTGCCGGCGGTGCCGACCAGGCGGAGCAGGAACGGCCTCGAGGTGAGGCGGGCAGGCTTCCACGCCGCCGGCGCCACGACCCCAGCGGAAGAACCGGCCGCCTCGCCGGCCGCCTCGCCGGTCACCCACCGGACCGCGTCGGCGGTCGCGGACAGGTCGCCTTGCACCGCCAGGCTGTAGCGGGGCGTCTCTTTGATCCGGCGGCGCAGGTAGACCACCGAAAGGGCGGGGATGGCGCCGAGGGCGAGCATGACCCGCCACGCGATGCGGTCCGGGACCCCGGCGCCGATGAAGATGGATGCGATCGCCGGGCCGGCGAGCAGCCCGAAGCCCTGCATCGCGAAGACCGTTCCGACGAGGCGGCCCCGCGACCGTTTGTTGGCGTACTCGGAGGTGATCACCGCCGAGGTGGAGTAGTCGCCACCCACCCCGAACCCTACGATCACCCGGAACACCAGCAGGGAGGTGAAGTTCCACGCAAGGGCCGACAGCACGGCACCGGCGGCGAGCAGCAGGATCTCGGTCCCGTACATCCGTTTGCGGCCGAGCCGGTCCATCAGTTTGCCGAAGGTGAGCGCCCCGCCTACCGACGCGAGCAGCGAGATCGAGTTCAGCAACGAGATCTGGCCGGTGCCGAGGTGGAATATCGGGGTGAGGATAACCGTGACGGTGCCGATGATGAACAGGTCGTAGGCGTCGGTGAAGAAGCCCATTCCGGCGGTGATCACCGTCAACCAGTGGCGCCGACCCACCTCCGCCTCGTCGAGCGCCTCGTAGGGCCCGCGGGACACGACCGGGGCGGGTGTCGCCTCGCCCCCCTTTCCCCAATTCCCCCGCCCGCCGACGCCACCTCCGAACGATCCCACTTCTACAGCATCGCGAGCTTGTTTGAACCCTGGTCGACGCCAGGGTGTACCCACAGCGGCCTGCGAATGAACGGTCGGTTAACGACGGAAGTAGTCGGGGCGGCTCACCCAGGTGTCGGAGACGAGCAGCACCCCGGAGCGCTCGGCCAGCAGCGCCCGCAGGCCGCCGAGCAGCGGTCCGACCCGGTCGGGCGGCAGGACCACGGTGAGCAGGGCCAGGCCACCACGCTGGTTGAACAGGAGGCGGCCCTGGTGGTAGCCGTGGTGGCCGAGCCCGGAGACGTTCGGCACGGCGGTGAAGCCGGTCGCGCCCACCTCGGCGAACAGCTCGGTGGCGACCTCGATGTCGTCGCCGCCGATCACCACTTCGACCTTGACCATCTGCGTGAGCCCCCACGACTCATCCAACGCCGCTCACCTCCACGTCGCGTTCCCGGGCCGGATACCAGCGGCTCCAGGCACCACCGGGGCGCCGCAACCGCCACGGATCGGTCTCGTCGTCGCGTTGGGCGAGGCCGACCCACTCCCCGTCGAACAACTCCCGCAGCAGCGGGTTCCGGGCGACCACGGCGTCGACGCGCGCCCGGGGCGCCTGGACCACGGTGAGCAGCCTCATCGGTTCGTGGTACGGGAGCGCACCGTCGAAGACCGACTGGAGCGGGAGGCCGACTCGGAGGTCGCCGCCGGCACCCAGGCAGACACCGATCCCGGCGACGACGTTGTGGACGGTCTTGTCCCCAGCGGAGAGCACCTCGGGGTCGACGGTCGAGAAGTAGTACTGGGCGTTGATCCAGTGGGCGACGACCATCGGGGCGGTGAGGATCGTCTCCAGGGCGGCGCCGTCGGGGTCCACGGCGGGATCGTAGGAGTGCAGGAAGCAGCGGCGCTCGAGGTCCACTCCGGCGGTCAGCGAGCGGGGCCCGACGACGAACGCAGCGTTGCGGGCGAGCCCCCACTCGGGCTGGACCTGCGCCCAGTCGACCGATCGGGTCGTCGTGTGGCGGACCGGGTCGGCGCCGACGGTGCCCGGGAGGGAACGGACCCGTTCGCTGGTGAGGGCAAGCCGGGCCCGGTCGAGGGCTGCGACCAGGGAGTCGAGGCGCTCGCGGTGGTCGTCGCCGACGGGGCCCGGGTCGAACACGACGACCTCGTCGGTCACGGTGTCGTGCTCGCCGGCGACGAAGACGGTCGCGTCGGGGATCTGGATGCCCCGCTCGGCGAGAAGGGCCCGCACCTCGGGGCGACCGAGGATCGCGGCCGCCGCTCTCGCGCTCGACCCGCCGCGGTTCCCGCCGCACGCCCCGCAATCGAGCGCCGACGCGTAAGGGTTGTTCGCGGTGGTGCTGCCATGACCGCAGAGCAGCACCAGGGGGGCGAAACCCGAGGTGAGTCCCATGGTGGTGAGGGCGGTCTCCGCCCACAACGCCTGCTCCTCGTCGCTCATGGCGGGGTCGGTCCCGGTGGCGGTGACGGTGACGGTGGCGGCCGGACCGCCACCGACCTGGCCGGGCGGTCGGGTGCCCGGGCCGACGTCGACCACCACCGGGGAGGGAGGGGCGAGCCGGCGGCGCAGCCGGGAGCGCGCCGCGCCGTACCAGCGGGGCGCGACGGTCCGCAGGGCGGTGACCGGGCCGGCGACCAACCCCCCGGCCTCGGCGAGCACGAAGGGAGCGGCTGGCCCCTCCCGGGCGGCGTCGAAGGCCCCCAGGGTTGCCGCGATCGCCTGGAGCCCCGTCAGCTCCCGGTTCGCGGCGCGCAGCGCGCCGGGCGCGGGCACGTCGCCCAGCTCCGCCGCCGGGCGCAGCAGGACCGGGCAGAGCGCCACCGCCTCCCCCGACCCCCACTCCCGGTAGCGGACCGGCAGGGCGAAGAACCCGGCGAAGCCGAAGGTCTCGTAGGCGCCGGCTGCCTCGAGGTGCCGACGGAGACCCTCGGAGCGGGTGTCGATGCAGAACACCGCCTGGACCTCGGGAGGCGCCGGCGCCGGTGGGAGGCGATCTTGCAGGGCGCCGAGCAGCGTGTCGCGGTAGTGGCCCTCGTAGGCCTCCAGCCAAACCCCTGCCGCTTCGGCCGGCGCGAGGGAGTCGAGGCGCAGGCGGATCTCCTCGGGAAGCGTCGGTGGCGCCGGTTTGTGCGGTACCGGACGGGCTGCCTGCCCCGCAGGGTTCCGACGACCCGGGGCGTTCCGGTGGCCCGCAGCGTTGTGGCGGCCTGGGGCGGCCCGGCGGCCTGGGGTGG
>JAKABK010000267.1 GCA_021796905.1 Actinomycetes bacterium | reverse complement strand
CGAACAGGGCACAGAATCGCGAAGTGAGGGACGGTAGTCAGCCGGCTCGTGCAGCTGCGGGCGCGCTGGGCAGGAGCCACGCTCCGAGGCCTGTTCGTGCGCCCGCTCGATGGCAAGGACGGCACCGTCGACTGGGGTAGGACAGCGGCGCTTTCGCCGCCGGTCGGCCCCCGGTGACGAGTGGTTGCCTCTGAGCAGGCGTCGAGCGGACGACGTGTCGAGCGACGCCGGGCTCGGAGGCGTGCGGGCGGCCCTTGACCACCGCTGGTGGTCGAACGACACCGTTGTGATCCGGTCGTGACCGGTGCGCCCGTGTCCTGGTGTGTCCTGAGCGTGTCCTGGCGCGAGCAGAGCCCCTCGCGAGAGGGGCTCTGAGCTGCACATTTATTGCTGACGGGGGAGTGGAGGTGGCGGGAATCGAACCCGCGTCCTTCGATGCCTCGTCGGGCCTTCTCCGAGCGCAGCCGGTGAGTTGATCTCGGGCCCTCCGCTCGCCACCGGCACCGGCGGTGGGCCCCAGTCAGCTGAAGTTTCCCCCGTTGCCCGCTGACGCAGCGACGGGGTGAGCCCTACTTGATGACGCCCGTGATCGACCCGCAGGGCTGGGGCCGGACGGACGGGCTACTGGTTAGGCAGCCAGTGCGAGCTGAGGCTCGGCGTTTGTTTATGGTTTCCGGCTCTTTAACGTGGTTCCGGAGACCACGGCTCGCTTCTCCCGATCTGACGACCGAAGTCGAAACCGATCACCCCCGTGTCAAGGTGCTACCCCGGTTGGGACACTGCCCCGGTCGGGGAGACTGCTCCGACGATCCGCCGGGCCACTCATCCTAGCGCACCCGGCTCCCCGAGGGGCCCGTCCGGTGGTGGTGACCGGCCTGCTAGGGGGTGGCGACACCGCGCAGGTGGGGGCGGGGGCTTCGGAGCATCGCATCGATGTCGGCGGGCAGCACCGCCCCGACGGTCCGGCCGTCCTCGACGACGAGCAGCAGGCTGCGCCCGCCGCTGCGCTCGAGCGCAGCGAGGACCTCCTCACAGGGCTCGGCACCGGCGGCCGCCTCGACGGGCACGGCCAGCTCCGCTGCCCGGGTGCCCGGAGGGGTCGGGGGGGCGGAGAGCAGGCTGTTGCCGTCGATCACCCCGCTGTAGCCGCCCCCCCAACGCTCGAGCAGCCACACCCAGCCGGGGTACAGCGCCGCGTAGCGCTCGGCGAAGTCCTCCCGCACGATCCAGCCCGGAGCGGAGGCGACCGGGCGCATCACGTCGTGGACCGGCACCCCCCCGAGGGCGTGTTGGACCTTGGACAGCTGCTCCTCGTCGCGAGCGGCGTTGAGCAACCACCATCCGAGCACCATGACGAACAGCCCGTCGATGTCGTCGCCCCGGCCGAGCACCTCGTAGAGCCCGAGGGCGGCAACCCCGCCGGCGAGGACCAGGCCGGCCCGGGACGCGACATGGGTCGCTTTCCAGCGGTCGCGGGTCAGCGCCCAGACCACGGCGTGGAGGACCTTGCCGCCGTCCAAGGGAGCTGCCGGGATCAAGTTGAACGCCGCCAGCGCGATGTTGATCACCGCCAGCCAGTCGACTGCGGCGACGGTGAGGTTGCCGACGCCGGCGCTCGACGCGGCCGCCCCGGCGGCGGCCAGCAGCCCGCCGAGGGCGAGGCTGATGGCCGGTCCGACAGCCGCCACCGCAACCTCCCCGCGGGGGGTCGCGGCGTCGCCGAGGATCCGGGTGATCCCACCCATCCACGACAAGGTGATGCCCTCCACCTCGAGCCCGGCGCGCCGGGCGACGTAGGCGTGGCCCAGCTCGTGCGCCAGGACGCTCACGAGCAGCGCGAGCGCGGTGAGGATGCCGGCGAGGGCGTACCACTCGCGGTGGTAGCCGGGCGCGTCGAGGGGGAAGCGGTTGCCGGCGAGGGCGAACGCGAAGATCCCGACGATGACGATCAGCGACCAGTTGAGGCCGACCGGCACCCCACCGATGCGCCCGAGGCGGACGCTGTCATTCACCGGGGGCTCCCCGTCCCGGGCGGTCGGTCACCGGTCAGTCCTCGCTGCGCTGCCGGCCCCGGGCGGCACGGCGGGCCTCGCGCTCGGCGTCACGCTCGGCGATCGCGTGGCGCTTGTCGTAGCGGCGCCGGCCCCGCGCGAGAGCCAGGTCGACCTTGGCCCGACCGTCCTTGAAGTAGATCGAGAGCGGGACGATCGTGAGCGAGTCCTGACTGGTCCGCACGCCGAGCTCGGCGATCTCCCGGTGGTGGAGGAGGAGCTTGCGGCTGCGGTCGCTGTCTACCGCCCCGAAACCGTTGGCGTAGGCGTAGGGGGCGACGTGCACCCCGTGCAACCAGACCTCGCCGCCTTGGACCCGGGCGTAGGAGTCCCGGAGCTGCACCCGGCCCTCCCGCAGCGACTTGACCTCGCTGCCGACCAGCACGATGCCCGCCTCGAAGGTGTCGAGCAGGTCGTAGTCGTAGCGGGCCCGTTTGTTGGTGGCGACAGCGCGCGGCCCCGCCGGCTTGCCGGGGTGCCTGGGGGCCATGCAAGCAAGCTACCGTGCGCAGCGGTGCTCGTACTGGCTGGAGAGGTGTGGGAGAAAGTCCTCGCGAAGTGCCTGGAGGGCGCCCCGCTGGAGGCTTGCGGGCTGATCGGAGGTCGGGGCGGTGACCCGGCGGTCGCCTCGAGGGTCTACCCGGCCACCAACGCGGCGGCCTCCGCCAGGGTCTACACCGTCGAGCCGAGGGACCTGCTGCGTGCCGACCGGGACGAGGAGGCCGCCGGTGGGGAGCTGATCGGGGTCTGGCACTCCCACACCCACACCGAGGCGTGGCCGTCACCCACCGACGTCGCAGCGGCCCCCGACCCCGACTGGCACTACCTGGTGGTGTCGCTCAGGGACCTGGAGCCGACCCTGCGCAGCTTCCGGATCCGTGACGGGAACATCGAGGAGGAGCCGGTCGTTCTACAATGACGACCGAGCCAGTCGGGTTTACCGGCTGGCGACCTTCCAGATGTTCGGAGTGTGCCCAGATGGTCGATGTCCGGCTCCCAACCGTCCTCCGCCCCGCCGCAGGCGGGAGCGCCTCGGTGAGCGCAGAGGGTGGCACCGTCGGCGAGGTCTTCGCCGACCTGGTGGGTCGCCACCCGGCGCTGCGCGAGCAGCTGCTCACCCCCGAGGGTGAGCTGCACCGCCATCTCAACGTTTTCCTGAACGACGACGACATCCGTTACCTCGGCAAGCTCGACACGTCGGTCGGCGAAGCCGACACCCTCACGTTGATGCCGGCCGTCGCCGGGGGCTGAGCGGTGACCCGCTACCGGAGCGTCCTCGAGCTGATCGGCGACACCCCACTGGTCGACGTCAGCCAGCTGAGCCCCAACCCCGAGGCGGCGATCCTCGTGAAGCTCGAGGGCCAGAACCCGGGCGGGTCGGTCAAGGACCGGGCGGCGCTGGCGATGGTCGAGGAAGCGGAGAAGGACGGGAGCCTCCGTCCCGGGCAGCGGATCATCGAGTCCTCGTCGGGTAACACCGGGATCGCCCTGGCGATGATCGCCAGGGTGAAGGGGTACCCGGTGACGATCGTGCTCCCCGAGAACGTCTCGGTCGAGCGACGCCAGCTCCTCGAGGCGTGGGGCGCCGAGATCGTCGCCTCCCCCGGGCCGGAGGGTTCCAACGGGGCGATGCGCCGGGCCCAGGCGCTCGCCGCCGAGCACCCGGAGTGGGGGGTCCCCTACCAGCACGCCA
>JAKABK010000266.1 GCA_021796905.1 Actinomycetes bacterium | reverse complement strand
GAGCGGCCGCCGGCGGCGCCGGCCACAGCCACCCGCCCCGGGCGCTCTGGGCCGTACGGACCGTGCGCCTACCCCGAGGCGCCACCGGCGACCGTCACGGCCTCCCCGCTGATCCCACTGGCCTCCTCCGAGACCAGGAAGGCGATGACCGAAGCGACCTCCTCGGGGGTGACCACCCGACCGCTCGGGTAGGTGGCGGCCCGACCCGACCACACCTGCTCGACGCTGCGCCCGGTAGCGGCGGCCTCCCGGGCCGCGGAAGCATCGGCCATCTCGGTACGGACCCATCCGGGAAGGACGCAGTTGCAGGTGACCCCGTGCTCGGCGAGGTCGATGGACACGGAGCGGGCCAGACCGAGCAGCCCGGCCTTGGCGGCGCAGTAGGCGGCGCTGTCTGGTTCGCCGGCGTGAGCGGAGGTCGAGGAGATCATCACCACCCGCCCCCAACCCCGGGCGACCATGTCGGGGGCGCAAAGCCGGGTGAGCTCGAAGGGGGCGTCGAGGTCGAGCGACATGATCGACCTCCAACGCTCCGGGTCGAGGTCGAGGACCGAGGCGTCGGCGGCGGAACCGATCGCCGCATTGTTGACCAGGACTTCGACCGGGCCCAGGGTCCGACGGGTGGCACCGACCGCCTCGGCGCAACCTTCGAGGGTGTCGATCGACACGACGTGGTAGGCGGCCCCGGTCTCCTCGGCGAGCTGGCGCAGGCGGTCCTCCCGGCGGGCGACGGCCATCACCGCCATTCCCCGCCGGCGCAGCTCGACCACCGCCGCCCGGCCGATCCCACTGCTCGCACCGGTCACCAGTGCCACCCGCTCCGCCACCCGGTCTCCTCGCGACCCGCTTGCCGAAAGCCGGCCCGGACGGACCACGCCGTCGGGGAAGCTATCAGTCGCCGGCGACCGCTCGACCCATGCGGCCCAGCGCCTCGGTGAGCACACTGGCCGACGTGGCGAAGTTGAGCCGCACGAAGCTGTCGCCCCCCGCACCGAACGCCGGTCCGGAGCTGAGCAGCACCCGGGCCCGCTCGAGCCACCAGGCCGCCACACCGACGTTGGCGCTGGCATTACCGCGAGCGGCGGAGTCCGCCACCCGCCGGTCCTCGGGGATCGCGGCCACACCCGAGCAGTCCAGCCAGGCCAGGTAGGTGCCCTCCGGTGGGCTCCAGAGCACCTCCGGCAGCTGGGCGCTGAGCAGCTCGCCGAGCAGGCTGCGGTTGCGGTCGAGGCCGGCGAGCACCTCGTCGAGCCATGCGCCGCCGTGGCGTAGAGCGGCGGTGTGGGCGATCACCCCCAGATGGCTGGTGCCGTGACCGACCTCCTCGGGGAGCCCGGCGAGGTCACGGGCGGCTTCGGGGCCGGCGAAGGCGACCGCTGCCTTCATCCCCGGGAGGTTCCACGCCTTGGACGCCGAGAACAGGGAGAACCCGGCTGCCGCTCCCGGGACGCTCAGGTAGGGGGTGAAGCTCGCCCGAGCGAGCACGAGGGGGGAGTGGATCTCGTCGGCGATCACCCTGACCCCGGCGGCGCCGGCGAGGGAGGCGACCGCGGCCAGCTCATCGCGGGTGTGGACGGTGCCGGTGGGGTTGTGGGGGTTGCTCAGGAGGAAAGCGGACCGGGTCGCCTCCCGAGCCTGGTGGAACGCCTCGCGCAGCGCGTCGAGGTCGAGGCGGCGATCGGCGGTCAGCGGGACCTCCACCACCTTGCGGCCGTGGTGCTCGGCGAAGGCGTAGAACGGCGGGTAGACCGGCGGGGTGACGAACACCGTCGATCCGGGGCGGGTCACCAGCTCGAGGACCTCCACCACGCCGAGCATGACGTCGGGGACCAGGGCGCTGCGCCCGGGGTCGAAGCCGCCCCAGCCCCAGCGCTGCTCGGCGAACGCCGCGACAGCCTCGGCATAGCCCGTGCCGCAGGCGTAACCGGTGTCGCCGAGCTCGACAGCGCTGCGGACCGCCTCGACCACCTCGGCTGCGAGCATCACGTCCATCTCGGCGACCCATAGGGGTAGGACGTCGGGGGCGGCAGCCGTCCACTTGATGCTCGTACGCCGGCGGAGCGTCCCGAGGGGAACGTCGAAGGGGGGCTGGTCGAGGGCGCCAGGCGCACGGCGGGGGGTGGCAGTCACGGCGCTGAAGCTACGCCGATCCGCTGCCGCCGATGGTCACCAGCCCCGACACCCGCTCCACCACCGGGCGGATCGCCGACCGGTTGCCCGCTCCCGGGTCCCAGACAGGGCGCCCTGTCCACGACTGCCAACCTTGTCAGATATCGACGGCTCGGGGCGCGCCTGATCACCACCGAACGCGGTGGTGGAGTTGGTCCGCTATCACACCCCGGGTTGAAGGGACGGCCGGCTCAGGCGAGCGCTCGCAGCTCGGCCGGCACCCACGTCGGCCAAGCAGGCGCGGCCAGGGGTGTACCGTTGAAGAACTCGGCGACGACCCGGAACGGGACGGCTGCGCGGCTGTTGTCGTACACCGTCGCCCGGTCGGCTTGCCTGACCGCAGAGGCGACGAGCGGCCAGAGCCTGGCGTAGCGCTCCCGCACCTTCACCTCCGGCACGCTGTGGCCGCCCCTGGCCACACGGTCGGCGACGCGGGCGACGGCCAGCTCGACGGGGACCACGACGACGTGGAGGGCGACGATGTAGCCGGCAGCTCTGGCGTCGCCGACCAGCGACAGCTTCGAGGGGTGCGAGAAGACCGTCTCGGTGACGAAGCTCTCGCGTCGGGCGAGCAGCTCCTCACGTGCGTCCGCCGCCAGCGCTGACGCCTCGTAGGCGTGCGCCTCGGCGTCGTCGGGCCAAGCTTCGACGGCGAGCTGGTCGGCGTTGACGAACCGCAGATGGGTGACCGGCCCGACGACCTTCTCGCACAGCGTGCTCTTGCCGGACCCGTTCGGCCCGGCGAGGAGGTGCAGGACCGGGTCGGCCATCAGCCGCCCGGGGCGGCCGCAGGGCGCTGCACGAGGTTGCCGTCGTCGTCCAGTTCGGAGTAGCTGGCGCCTGAGGCGGTGAAGGTGGCGGCCAGATCCAGGGCGGCACGCCGCTCATCCATGCGTTCGGACCACTCGGCCCGCACGATCGCCTGCTCCTGGGCGCTCAACGTGTCGTAGTGCCGGACGCCGGCGAGGACCGCCGCGATGTCACGCTGGGAGGTCGTCGCTGACGCCTCGAGCTCCCGGCCGATGCGGGCCCAGTGGCCGACCTGCTGGGATGCGCTGCGGCTCAACGCCTCACCGACCAGCTTCGCCGAGGCGTACAGGTCGTCGTCGATGCGTGCGGGCGATGTCGAAGCCACAGTCACTCCCTCCGTCACCCATCACTGTAGCAACTTGCAACAGCAGCGCACGGGGCCGGAAGGTGACGTCTCGACCCAAGCGCGGGCGGCCGGGCGCGGGTGTCTCCGACCGGCACCCTCACCCGAGACGGCCGACCCCTCCCCTGGTGACCGAACGATCGATCTGCACGACCGCCGCCCGTCCCAAGCCTTCGTCGCGCGCCGGGCAAACAGAGGGGTCGGGGCGGGCCGTGTCGCCGATCAGGGCGCGCCGTGTCACCACGGAGAGCAACTGTCGGCTCTACCGGCCATCACACCCCAGATCGACCGGGCCCAGAGGTCGGCCCCCGCCGGCGACCAGGCCCAGGGGTCGGCCCCCGCCGGCGAGCTACCTTCGATCGGGAATGGGCCCACCCCGAGCGAGCAGCCGACTGCCACCGTGGCGCTGCCCGGCCTGCCTGGCCCCCC
>JAKABK010000265.1 GCA_021796905.1 Actinomycetes bacterium | reverse complement strand
CCTACCCCTACCACTACCCCTACCCCTACCCCGTACCCGTACCCCTCGCCCCCAGGAAGCCCGAAGCCGTGACCGACCACGCCCCGACCACATCCGACCTGCCCGGAGCGACCCCCAGGTGACCGGGGAGCTGCTCGCCGGCGCCTCTGGGGTGACGGTCCACCTCAACGGCCTCGACCGCTCCTCGACCGTCGAGGTGATCGTGGCGCTGACCGTCCTGGCGGTCGCCCCCTCCCTGCTCATCCTGATGACCGGCTTCACCCGCATCCTGATCGTCCTCGGCCTCACCCGCAACGCCCTCGGGCTCCAGTCGATCCCGCCCAACCAGGTTCTCGCCGGGATCGCCTTGTTCCTGTCGGTGTTCATCATGGCCCCGACCATCTCCAAGGTCGACCACCGCGCCGTGCAGCCCTACCTGTCGGGCCGGATCGACGCGGTCTCCGCCCTGAAGGCCGCCGAGACCCCGGTCAAGACCTGGATGCTGCGCCAGACCCGGACCACCGAGCTCGACATGCTCACCTCCGCCGCCCACGAAAAGGTCGTCGCTCCCGCCGACGAGCCGATAACCACCGTCGTTCCCGCCTTCTTGCTCTCCGAGCTGCGCAGCGCGTTCATCATCGGGTTCGTGATCTTCATCCCGTTCATGATCATCGACCTGGTGGTATCAGCGATCCTCATGTCCCTCGGGATGTTCATGCTCCCACCGACCCTCATCTCCCTGCCGTTCAAGTTGTTGTTGTTCGTGCTGGTCGACGGCTGGACCCTCGTGGTGCACTCGCTGCTGCTGAGCTTCCGCTGACCTCCGGCGTCCCGGGATGAACGACACCACCGTGGTCCACATCGCCGGGCAGGCGATGGTGATCATCGCCGAGCTGGCCGGACCGGCCCTGGCCGTCACCCTCGTCGTCGGCCTGGCCGTCTCGCTGCTGCAGGCGGTGACGAGCATCCAGGAGAGCACGCTCAGCTTCCTGCCGAAGCTCGTCGCGGTGGCGGTGGTGGTGCTGCTCACCGGGCGTTGGATGATCGGCCAGCTGGTCGGGTTCGTCGAGCACCTCTACGCGAGCATCCCGGGCCTGGTCCAGAGATGATCCCGCTACCCGGCGCAGAGGTGATCGGCTTCGTGCTCGCACTGGTCCGGGCGTCGGCGTGGGTCGTGGTCTGCCCCCCGTTCTCCAACTCGTCGATCCCGGCGATCGCCAAGATCGGTGTCGCCGCCGGCCTCGCGCTCGTTGCCGCCCCGGCGGCAGCGGCGTCACTGCCAGGCGCCTCGACCGCAGCATTCGTCTCCGCGCTCGCCGAGCAGGTGGCGATCGGCCTGGCGATGGGGTTCTTCGTGCAGATCACGGTCGCCGCGGTGAGCGGTGCGGGGTCACTGATCGACCTGTTCTCCGGCCTGAACCTGCCCCCCTCGATCGACCCGCTCAGCAACGAGCAGGTCCCGCTGGTCGGCCAGCTCTACGAGCTGATCGCTATCACCCTGCTGTTCACGAGCGGAGCCGACCTGCTGCTCGTGCGGGGCTTCGTCGGCAGCTTCACCACCCGCACGGTGGTCTTCGGGAGCCTCCGGGAGCTCGCTTCGGCCGCCACCGCGCAGCTCGCCGGGATGTTCGCCGCCGCCCTCGAGATCGCCGCACCGCTGATCGCGGTGCTCTTCGTCGCCCAGGTGCTGCTCGGCCTGCTCGCCAAGGCTGCCCCCCAGATGAACGTGTTCGTCTTCGGTTTCGGCCTGCAGGTCGCGGTGACCATCCTCGGTCTCGGCCTGGCGGTCACCGCCCTGCCGTCGGAGGTCACCAACCTGGTCACCCGCACCGCCGGGGTGGTCTTCGGGGGTGGCTGACCGCTCCTCCAGGACCGAGGCGCCGACCCCCAAGCGACGTCGGGACGCCCGCCGCAAGGGTCAGGTCGCCCGCAGCCCGCTGCTAGCCGGCTGGGCGACGGTACTGGCAGTCACGGTGGCCCTGCCCGCCCTCGGCCGCCACCTGCTCGGCGAGTGGGAGGCGCTGTTCGCTGCGACCACCGCGACCATGGCCCACCCGTCGCCTGGGGCAGCCGTCCGCCTGCTCGACCGGGGGTTGGCGACCGCGGGCAGCGCGGCGCTCCCGGTCCTCGGGCTGGTGGCGGTGGTGGCGTTGGTGGTGTCGGTCGGCCAGGTCGGCTTGCGGTTCTCCCCCCAGGCGTTGTGGCGCCCCGGTCAGCTCTCCCCGGCGAAGGGCGTGAAGCGTCTGGTCTCGATCCGTGGGGTGTGGGCTGCCGCGCGAAGTGGCCTGGAGCTGATCGTGCTCGCGGTCGTCGGCTACCTGGCTGTGCACGGCCTGATCGGGATGATGGTCTCCGGGCCGATGCCGCTGTCGGCGACGGTGGGCAGCGCCGGCCCGGTGGTCCTCGACGCGGTGCGTTACCTGGCCCTCGCCGGTCTGGTCCTCGCTCTCGCCGACTGGGTGTTCCAGCGCCGACGCCTCGAGAAGGACCTGCGGATGACCCGCCAGGAGGTCAAGGAGGAGGCCCGCCGCAGCGAGGGCAGCCCCGAGCTGCGCCGCGCGGTCCGCTCCCGCCAACGCAAGTTGAGCCGGAGCCGGATGGTCGCCGAGGTGGCCCGCTCGGCGGTGGTCGTGACCAACCCCACCCACCTGGCGGTCGCCCTCGCCTACGAGCGGGGTGTCGACGTCGCCCCCCGGGTGGTCGCCAAGGGGGTCGGCACGATGGCTCTCGCGATCCGCCGGGAGGCCCGGCGTCAGGGGGTGCCGGTCGTCGAGGACCGTCCCCTCGCCTGGACGATCCACGCCGCCTGCAAGGAGGGGGCGACGGTCCCTCCCCACCTCTACCAGGCGGTCGCCCAGGTCCTCGCCTTCGTGTACTCGCTCACCCCGGCCGCCCGCAGCCTGCTCGACACCCACCGGATGGCCTGACCCCGAGGGGGGCCCGACCCCGAGATGAACACGGGGTGAACGACGAGCCCGCGATCGGTAGTCTCGGCCGATGGGCTCGCTCCAGCAGTCGGTGGTGGAGCTGTTCGCCTTGGTGGGCGAGGCACTGGCCCGGGCGACCTGGGCGCTGCTCAACTCCGACACCGACCTCGCCCGGGGTGTGGTCGAGGCCGACGCCGAGATCGACGCGCGGACCGCGGCGCTCGAAGCCGGGCTGTGGGGCGAGATCGACGCCGGCGGGGTGGAGCGCCCCTTGCGGGAGGCGGTGGCGGTCCTGTTGATCCTGCCGGAGCTCGAGCGCAGCGCCGACCTCGCCGAGCACATCGCCCAGCGCGCCCAGGCCGGCCTCGGCGCCGAGATGAGCCCCGCGAGCCGCGGGGTGGTGCAGCGGATGTCGGAGGTCGCGATCGAGATGTGGCAGGTCACCACCGCCGCGTTCGCGGACCGCTCGGCGTCGAGCGAGGAGCTCGACCTCGCCGACGAGGAGCTCGACGCCCTCCACGAGCGGCTCACCGAGATCGTCGCCGCAGGGAGCATGGACCCGGCGGTCGCCGCGCAGGTCACGCTGCTGTCCCGCTTCTACGAACGTCTCGGTGACCACGCGGTCAACCTGAGCCGCCGGGTCGGGACCTTCTCCCCGCCCGACGCCGGCGGGGTCGCGCCGGTGAACCGGTAGCATCGGACGCTGCGGCGACCCGAGGAGGAGCGCGCAGTTGACGACAACAGCAGACGGCTCCCTCGCGGCCGAGCTGGCCGCCCGGGCCGGACGGCTGCTGGTGGACATCCGCGGCGAGGGTGCCGACGCCGGCGCCCGTGGCGACCGGGAGGCCGAC